>JACDGC010000095.1:357-10042 GCA_013815535.1 Ktedonobacterales bacterium | reverse complement strand
GCTTGATGGCGGGCAAGTCCACCTCATTGCCATCCGCCGCCAGCACCAGCAACTTCAGATCAAGCGTCGGTGACGGGCACGCGTTGCTGCTGACACCAGTCGCGTTCTGCGTGATCGGCGCGTTGACCGGGGCGCGAAGTTGCTTGGAAGTCAGGGTCGGCGACGCGCCGTATTGCTGGGTGTTGTAAGCCACTTGATACAACGGGTCTTTGGTGATGTGGGCAGCCTTTTGGGCACCGGTGTGGATGAACAGCACCGAGACCAAGGTGAAGATGATGAGGCCAGTCACTAGGGTGCCGGCAGGAATTAAGACTTCCTTGCGCAACCGAAGTTTTTTCATCG
The DNA here is from genome assembly GCA_013815535.1 of Ktedonobacterales bacterium. Classification (GTDB taxonomy): domain Bacteria; phylum Chloroflexota; class Ktedonobacteria; order Ktedonobacterales; family JACDGC01; genus JACDGC01. The sequence continues at coordinate 9,700 of JACDGC010000095.1, read as the reverse complement.
GGGCGACTCCAAAGATGAAATCTGCGGATGACTCCGCGCCTGGCAACCAACGTTGCCGCAAGCTGTGTGATGGCGGAATAGGAAGCGCAGCCCCAGACCGCGCCACCATTAGCTGCTGATTTGGGGGATATCCCAATACCCTTGACCCGCACCTGAACTGAAGACCAGGGTAAACTTCGTCGTGGCGGCAGGGACCAAGAAGGCGATCTCGCCGCTAGCCGATGCCCCGCCCGCTAGAGTGCTGTCAGGGGTTGTAACGAACGAAAGGGGCAAAGATGTGTAAAGTTGTCCTTGGGCATCCAAAAGGGTGAAAGTCGTGACGGTATAGAGATCCTGCGACTGACTCGTGGTGTTGGTGACGTGCACATCACAGAGCAGATAGACATTGCCGCCACTGGGCTTGTCGGTGTCGGTGCCCTGGCTGGCCTTGGCGGCGGTGAGCTGCATGGACCATACCGCGCCAATCTGCACTTTTTCGTTGAGGGCTGCATGATGACCCGCTTGCGAGGTCGAGTCACCTTTCGCCGCGCCCGCCTTGGAGGCAGTCGACTGCGAGCAGCCCACCAACAAGAGCGCCACTGCGGCGAAGAGCACCCATCGCCGCCACGGGGTGCCACGTGTGAAAAGATTCATGAGGCATGGACGACGCACTTACATCCGCGACAGCGCCGCCACTCCTTTCGCAAAGCTTAGGGGTGGTTCCGCGATTGATCCGTCTGGGCAGCGCGTCCATGCTTTGGTTTCCACAACCTGCCGCCAGCAACAATGGGGAACGACGAAATGGCGCGCAATGCGACGCCATCTCGCTTTCCGTCTGCCAATTGGCTCGGTCAATGGGACGATTATAGCATACGAATGAGCGTTGTAAAGGGGGGCGGAGTTGAGATGGGAAAAATGGTTTGCCGCGCTAGGTGCGGCCTGGGCGTGGCAGGGGCTGTGCCATGAAGGTGAGAAAGTCCAATCGCCGCAGCCGATCCGCCAGGAAGAGCACCCCCATGAAGGTCGCCACCACCGCCCCAAGGACGTAGCCCAAACCGAAGAACCCTGGCCCCAGCGGCAGCGCCACCAGCGAGCCACCCAACGAGAGGGCGGTGAAAGTCGCGACGACAGCGAGGGCAGGCCGACGTTCATCCAGATAGAGCAAGAGGATGAACACCGCCAACATGACGATCTGGACGCTCACCCCCACCGTCAAGATGCGGAGGGTCCCCACCCACGGCGCGCTCGCATGCAGCGCACGGGCCAGATTGGGAGCCAGCAAAAAAACACTGGCCCCCACGCTCCCCTGAATCAGCGTGATGCGCACCAACCCGGACTGCGCGGCCTCGGCCATGCCATCCTTATGCTCGATGATCTGGGCGAGCGTGCCCCGCTCACGGATGTGCTTGAAATAGTCGCGATAGTGACGATAGAAGTTCGATTCCAGGTGCACCAAGAACGAGGTGGATGCCGGAATGGTGCAGAGATACGCGATCAGTTTGGCCGAATCATAGACGGGATTCAGGTGAAAGAAATGCGCCACAGTGACGCCACTGGGCGCGAACCAAAAGACCACGTTATCCGCCCAAATGCCGACGCCATAGAGCAAACCGATCAACCCCAGATCCCAATACCCCCCAATGGAGCGCAAGAAGCCAAAGTCAATGCCATCGATCGGTGAAAACTCGCGGAGCACCCGCGCGATGAGCAATGCCAAGCACACGACCTGCCCCAGCAGAAAGCCCCCCAAGCTGCCGATGAGGCCAAAACTGCGCCCCAGCACCACGATGGACGCCACGCTGAGACTATAGGCAAACACGAAGATCAGCAAAATGCGCACGTAGTCGCGCCCGGCGGAAAGGAACACGACCACCAGCCAGATGTAGGTGAGCGTGATCGCCAGCGAAACCGACAACAGGCGATAGAGCAGCGGAAATGGCGCGAAGATGAGGTAGGGCAGCGTCAGCACGGTGAGGGGCGCGACCGCGACGAGCATCCCCGAGCACGTCGCGGCGATCTTGGAGGTGTCACCCGCATAGAGGCGGTCGGCCAGGTAGCGCGTCAACACCATCTGCGGCGCGCCGCTGGCGATGAGGCTGACGCCAAAGGCATAGGTGATGGTGGCAAACAGCAGCAAGCGCGCATCGGTGCTGAGGAAGGTGACGACCGAGGTGCTGAGCACCGAGAGGGCAATCACCGAAGAGAGCCATGGCCCCGACGAGATGACCGCCGAGGAGAGATAGGCCGTCAATGACTGGAGATATGTGCCCTTCGATATCACGCTTTGCAGCCGCAACCCGATACCCGCCATCGTCCCACCCCTTGCTTCACTTGCCTGATTTCCTGGCTGCCGTTGGCAGATCGGCCAAATGCCGATAGAGGTCGTTATACGCGCTATAGAGCGTTTCTTGGCGATAATAGCGCAGCACCCGCGCCCGGCCAGAGCGCCCCATCGCCGCGCGCATGGCTGGCGTGCGCCACAAACGAATGAGCGCGTTGGCCGTCTCGTTCGGGCTATCGGCGGGGGTGAGGATGCCGCTGGGGCCAAGGGCCGCATCTTCGGCGTGCATGCCCATCAGCAGTTCGCGGCACGCCCCCACATCCGTCGCCACCACGGGCACCCCCGCGCAGTTGCCTTCGAGAATCACCAGCGGTTGGCCCTCGCTCAGGCTGGTCAGCACCAGCACATCCAACATGGGGAAATAGTTATCCACCCGCGCCTGGCCAGTGAAGGTGATGTAGTCGCGCACACTCAGCAGATCCAGCATCTGTTCGCATTCCGCAAAATAGGCCGGGTCTTCATCGGTGGGGCCAATGATGTAGGCATGAATGGTGGGAATGACGGTGCTGGCGACCTTGATGGAACGAATGAAGGTTTTGACATCCTTGATGGGCACGACGCGCCCGACAAAACCGACATTGAACGCGCCATCGGTGCGATTGACGGGCGCAAGCTGGCTGAGCTTTTGGGTGTCGATGCCATTAGGGATGATGCCCAGCTTTTCGGGCGCGGCACCATAGCGCAACTGGTAGCGCGTGTTGACCCCCGTGATGGTGATGATGCGCTCGGCTTGCTCGTATGAGAGGCGCGTCATGTAGCGAAACATGTTCAGCCACCACTGCTGAAAGAAGTCGAAACGACGACCCAGTTGATAGTGTTGCTGCTTCTCGATATAGATCCACTCGGCCTGGGCGATCTCAATCTCGCGTTCACGCGTATAGATGCCATGCTCGGTCAGCAGCAAGGGTCGCCCCGTGCGCAGCCGCGCCAACGCACCCAAGAAGCCGCCGAAGCCAACGCTGACAGCGTGGTAGAGCCGCGCCTGGGGCAGCGGAGCCTCCATCAGCGCGAAGAGCGGCAGATGGGTGAAGCGAAAGGTCCAGAAATAGTCCACGAAGGATTTGTCGGGCGCGAACTGGCTATACAGCGCGGAGATCAGTTCCCAGCCTTCTTGCGAGTAAAACAGATCATGGTTGCTGAGGCCAGCGTGGTCGCTGCGCCCCAACCACACCATGAAGTCATCATTCGCAAAGGGCACATCGGCATGTAGCGCCGTGTGAAACTCGCTGAGTTCACGCCAGGTCTGGAGTGCCAGCGGCGGGCGGCGAACCTCCCCCACGCTCTCGACATCGTGGATGAAGACTTCGCTGAACTCGACGACATTCGCGGGCAATTGATATTTGCGCTTGCGCTCCGGGTCTGGCTTGTCGCTGAGATGCACGATGGCGAAGGTATAGTGCGGCAGATTCGTGATGAGGGCGTGCATCCAACTGGAAACGCCACCCGAGACGAAGGGGTAGGCTCCCTCGATGAGCAAACAGACATCAACCATAGATGGCCCCCTTCCAGTCCGGCGGGATGATCTGCGCCCACCAATGCAGCAGTTCAGTCTGGTCGGGGTTCAACGCACGCCCGTCCTTGGCCACGGCCAGCAGCACGCTCCATTCCTGCTCGGCGAAGGCCGTTTCCAGCAAGAGCACGGTGGCGGCGCTGTGGGTGGGCTGCTGCGTCAGCACGAAGCGTAGGGCATTCATGGCCTCGCGTGGGCGCCCCAGGCGAGCATAGACGCGCGCCAGTGCCACCAGCAGATCCATGTTGCGCGGGTGCAGTTGCGTCGCTTCCTCATAGAGTTCACAGGCCTTGTTCATGTAGTATTGGCTGCTCACTTGATCCAATAATTCGCTCTCGGCGAACTTGGCATAGCGGTCCGCCAATTCCTGGCGATAGAGGGCATCCTGGGGGTCGCGCTCGGCGCGGGCCAGCGCCCGGACGATATCCTGGCTGGAATCGTTTTCCAGGCGTGTCAGGACGACCGCCGCGTCGCCACGCACATCGGGGCTGACATCCGTGAGCAACCGTCGCAGAATGCGCACGCTGCCTTGATCACCCTGATCGCCGAGGGTGCGCACCACGGCGCGGCGCATCTCGGTGCCTTGCTCGCGCAGCACGTCAACCAAGGGGATGACCTCGCTCCCTTCGTTGAGCGCCCCGGCCCGCAAGCTGAGCGCGGGCATATACATGGATTCCAGTTCCTCACCCAGCGTCATATGGGGGATGCGTCGCCGCCGCAAAAGATAGGAAGACAGATAGGCGAAGCTGATGCCCAGCGTGCCCATGCCGGGAAAGAGGAACATCCCCAAAATGCCAGCGCTGATAGTCCAGCCGCTGAGGGTTTTGGCACTGATGCCCCCGCGCGCATCGGTGGGGGTGGCCTCCGCTGGGCGATGGCTCAGCAGGTGAATGCCCAGCGCCCACACCCCCACCGCCACCACATGCAACGCCAGACTGCCGAGCAGTTGCCCCACGAAGAGCAGATAGCCAGCAGCCAGATCACCCGCCAGCCCAAGCACGGCGAGGCCGCTGCCACCGAGCAGGCGCGGGAGGGGGGAGGTTGGCGGCGGTTGTCGTTCCATCTCAGCGCGTCCCCGTCAGCAAGCCTTCGACCAGCCAGGCGTTTTGCATGGAACGCGACATCCAGGTCAACACCTGCTCGAAGAGGCGCAAATTGCTTTCGGTGAACTTAAAAAAGGGCATTTGCTCGATGATGATGACGCCCAAGAATTGCCCATCCGCCGCGAAGAGCGGGCCTGCGGCCAACCCCAGGTTGCGCGCGGGAGCCGCCGGGCCATGTTCCGCCACCAAGTCGCGCATCGTCACGACGCGCCGTTCGCGCAAAGCCCGCGCCACCAGGGCATGGTCAGGGGGAATGGTGAGGGCGCGCCCGGCCACGGCCTCTGGCTGGCCCACCACCAGCCGCAACACCCGATTATCCAACAGATAGAGCGCGCTGGCCCCCACGCCAAAGAGGTTTTGCAGCAGGTCCAACAGGGCAGGGTAGAGGTCCTGGGGCCGTGCGCCCGCCATCCGCGTCGCGAATTCGCTGACGACGCCGATGGAGAGCGGCTGGTTGGCGATGCGGCGCTCTAATTCATCTTTGGTTTCAACCGCCAGGGTATATTGCTCTTGCAGCAGCTTGGTGGTGGCCTTCGCGTCGCGCAGTTTTTCCTTGGCTTCTTCGGCGTTGCGCTTGTGGCTGCGCACCAATTCACTGACGAGAATGCCCGAAGCAAACAGCAACAACGGTTGGATAGCCTGATGGGGCGAGGTGGCGTCGTAGGGGTCCGCATGCACATAGATGAGCAGATCAAACATGGCAGCGGCGAGGAAGCTGACGATATAGCCAGCGAGGCCACCGTAGCGTGCGGCGATGCCCAGCACCACCACCCACATGATGTAGAGGTCAAACTGGTGGAGCCCCAGATCCGTGGGCAAAAAATAATCGAGCAGGCCAACCGCCAACACCCCGGCAATCGCTTCGAGGACTTCAATCGCTTGGCGGCTGAAGAGCCAGGTGGATATGTTGCTGCGGGTGCTGCGTTGCGATGGTTGGCTGAGGCCTTCACTGCTCATGGTCGTTCCCCCTCCCCTATCTCTATCGTGCGCAACGGGCAGAAAGGCGAGAGCATGCCACGACTTTGGAGGCGCTCCACGGGGATGCTCGATTGCGCGCATACGACCATTGGGGGAACCCTCGCAAGTGACACTTATCACCAGAGATGCTATCATAGGGACCAAAAGCCGTCAAGCCCAAGGCCGCCCCCTCTGTTGCGGGTCTGCCCGAAAGGATATATGCGTGCGCAAACGCGTCATGCGGCACCTCGGTCAGGTGACTTTGCCGCTTCTCTTCATGGTGACCATGGTGGCCTGCAATCAAGCAAGCAGCACATCAGTCACCACCCCAGGGTCCACCACGCCGTTACCCCCGGGGCAAGTGTGGCACCCCGCGCTGCAATCAAGTTGGCAGTGGCAATTGGATGATTCCACGCTGGACCCGGCGCTGAAGGTGCAGGTCTACGATTTCGATGGCTTCGACCGCAGCGCCGACGATGTTGCGCAATTGCACGCCCAAGGCACCAAAGTCATCTGCTACATCGATGTGGGCACGTGGGAAATGGGACGTCCAGACTCAGACAAATTCCCCGCCGCCCTCAAGGGCAAGCCAGTGGATGGCTTCCCGGATGAAAAGTGGCTCGACATCCGCCAACTGTCAGTGTTGGAACCCTTGATCAGTGCGCGGATGGATATATGCAAGGAGAAGGGCTTCGATGCCATCGAACCGGACAACGTTGACGGCTATGCCAACGACTCGGGCTTTCCGCTGACCGCAGACGAGCAACTTGCTTTCAATACCTTCCTGGCGAAGGCCGCCCACCAGCGGGGACTCTCGGTCGGTTTGAAGAACGATCTCGACCAAGTGCAGCAACTGCTGCCCCTTTTCGACTGGGCGCTGAATGAGCAGTGCTTCCAATATCATGAGTGTGCCGCGTTGCTCCCCTTCATTCAGGCGAACAAAGCGGTCTTCAATGTCGAGTATAAGCTGAATCCCGATCAGTTTTGCAGCAAGGCCAACGCGATGAATTTCAACTCTTTGAAAAAGCATTTGGCGTTGGATGCCTTTCGCGTCGCCTGCCGCTGAGGGATCACGACTGCGCGGCCACCGTGCGGCGCAGTCCTTCTTCCAGGGTGACGGTGGGTGCCCACGCCAGGGCTTCCTTGGCGTGACGGTTGTCGAAATAGGCCAGAGGCACATCACCTGCGCGGGTGGGTGCATGGCTGACCTGACCATCGCGCCCAGTGATGCGCCGCAGCAGCGCATAGAGCTCGTTGACGCTGGTGCGCGTGCCCGTCCCCAGGCAAAAGGACGCGCCATCGCCCGCCGTCAGCGCGCGCACATTCGCGTCAGCAACATCCGCCACAAAGATATAATCGCGTGCCTGCTCGCCATCGCCATGAATCGTGATTGGCTGGCCCGTCAGCAAGTTATGGATGAAGATCGCGATGACGCCCGCTTCGCCGCCTGGATTCTGGCGGGGACCATAGACATTCGCGTAGCGCAACGCCGTATATTCCAGCCCAAACGCCGCACGGTAGTACCGCAGATAATGTTCCCCCACCATCTTGGTGATGCCATAGGGTGATGTGGGTTGCTGGGGCGTCGCTTCGTTGATCGGCTGGGTTGCCGGGGCACCATAGATCGCCGCCGATGAGGCATAGATCACCTTGCGCACAGCATGACGACGGCTGTTTTCCAGCACATTGAGCAGACCCAGCACATTCACGCGGGCATCCAGCGCGGGGTCATCGGTCGAAAGTTTCACGCTATGCTGCGCGGCATGGTGGCTGACCACCTGCGGCTGCACTTCCGCGAAAACCTGCGCGAGCGCGGGATCGGTGATATCCAATTCATAGTGCCGCACCGTGGAGGGGACGTTGGCCCCCTTGCCACCGCCATGGTGCCAGAGGCTATCGACCACTGCCACCTCGTGCCCTGCGGCCAGATAGGCATCGACCACCGTCGAGCCAATGAATCCCGCGCCACCCGTTACCAATATCCGCATGCTATCCCTTTCAGCATTGCTCTCGGCATTCTTTTGTATAGGATATCACCAAGCCAAAGCCGGGGCATCTTGACAGGCACGAGCGCTGCCCCTAGAGTGAGACAATCGCGATGAAACTCGACACGACAAGGGGTGAGGCGATGATGAGGCTGGTTACGCGGTGGTTGCTGCGAGCATGCTGCGTCTGGTGCGGGGTGGGCGTGCTGCTGTGGGTGCCCCTGCCAGGCGAGGTGGGGACACCAGCGCGCGCCTGTGGCATCGGCTTCAGCGTGACGATGGTGGCCGATGGGCAGCCCGCGCTCGCCTACCCCCAGTCGCCCGACCAAGCGGGCACGCCCATCGGTGTCTTCGCGCTGGATTCCGTTGCTCAAATCCCCATCCATTTCACCGAGGACGTTTCGCGGCTGCCCACCCCCATTAATGTTGGTGCGTTCACCTGGCATTGGGACTTTGGCGATGGCAGCCGCGCTCTTGGCTATGCCCTCACCCATACGTATCAGTCACCCGGCACCTATGTCATCCATGTGAAAGTGACGCAGGGGACGCAGCAAGATCTGGCGGCACTGAGCGATTTCGACAGTGCCCAGGTGACGGTGGTGCCCCAGCGGCTATCGCAGCCCCCCACGGCGACGGCACGCAGTTCCGCGCGTTATGTGCAGGTGATGCATGCCGTCACCTATTCGGTCACCACGGCGCGGGCATTCGATGGCAGCCCGCTGACCTACACATGGAACTTTGGGGACAACACCACGGCAACCGGCTCCACAGTGACACACACCTTCACCCAGGTGGGTGATGGCGATGTCGCCTTGATCGTGCAAGATGGCCGTGGCACGCGCTCCGTGGTGACCTTGCCCGTGACGATTGTGGCAGAGGTGCCAGTGGTGCATGTCACGGCTAGTACACGACAACTCGCTGGGGCTGGCGCCGTCACCTTTGATGCCTCGGGCTCCACCGCCCCGGCGAGCTATCCCAATAACCGCATCGCGCGCTATCAATGGGATTTTGGCGATGGCACGACCATGCTGACCATCAGCCCACGCGTCAGCCACACCTTCAGCGCGCCTGGCAGCTACACCGTGACGGTGGCGGCGCTGGATCGGCGCGACATTCCTGGCACGGGCACCCTCACGGTGACGGTGGCGAATCCGCCCCTGGTGACGGCGCTGTGGTGGCTCAGTGTGGTGCTCATTAGCGGTTCAGTGCTCTACCTGACGGCGCTGTTGCTCCGGCGGTGGTGGTCACAGCGTCACGCGCCCATTGCCTGAAGGCATGGTGAAGCGCAAAAAGCCCCCTTGTGCCAAGCGCGTGCAGATGGTGGCGATCAGATAATAGCCCAACAGCAAACCATAGGTCAGCAACTCACCCAGGATGAAGGCCCCCAGGCTGAGGGAGGGGTGCCCCACAAGGCGCGGGAGGTCTGGGCCAGCCTTCGGCCCGCCGAACGGCTGCGCGGGCTCGCCCA
>JACDGC010000095.1:0-347 GCA_013815535.1 Ktedonobacterales bacterium | reverse complement strand
CACTGCCAGCGCGATGACGACATCCGCCGCCAGCGACGTGGTGGCCAGGATGCCCGCCAACCAAAAGAAGCGCCGACTCATCTTCTCGCGCCGCGTGGCGATGATGCGCATGGCCGCCCACACAGGCGGAGTGAACCGCAAGATCAAGAGCGCCAACAAGATGAAGGGGAACAACGCGGCGGGCCAAAAGCCAATCGGCACGAGTTCGAGCAGCCGCCAGATGCCAAAGATCACCGTGCCCTCGATGACGGCACGGCGAAAGTCTACCCGCTGCCACAAGCCGCTTTCGGCTTGCCCGGTGCGGGCGCGGCGGCTGCGGGCTTCGCGGGCACGTAGCTCCGCGGGGG
>JACDGC010000850.1 GCA_013815535.1 Ktedonobacterales bacterium | reverse complement strand
GGCCATCACCGCGCACGCGCACGCGGCAGAGCGCCAGCGGGCGTTGAGCCAGGGTTTCGTGGATGTCTTGGTGAAGCCCTATCGCCGCGAACAACTGCTCGCGCTGGTCGAGCGGTGCCTCGCGGGGGCCGCACGCTCATGAAGATTCGCCTGCGCTACTTCGCCGCCCTGCGCGAAGCATTGGGCCAGACCGAAGAAGCCCTGGAATTCCCAGATGGGACGACCGTGGCAGCGTTGCGCACGACGCTGGCAACGCGCTACCCCGTGATCGCTCCCATCCTGGTGCGCTGCGTGGCGGCGCGCAACCGCGCCTTCGTGGCGGAAGAAACGGTGCTGGGTGCTGGGGATGAGGTGGTCTTCATTCCCCCCATGGCTGGAGGAAAGGGGTGAAGCACCCTATGACTGAGCTCCACCCAGCAATCGAACCCTATGCGCATGGCTTTCTGGCAGTGGGTGATGGCCAGCAGATCTATTGGGAGGTCTGTGGCAATCCCGTGGGTAAACCCGCTGTCGTCGTGCATGGCGGCCCCGGCTCGGGCTGTTCGCCGCGCTTTCGGCGGCTCTTTGACCCCGCCGTGTACCGCATCGTGCTCTTTGATCAACGCAACTGCGGGCGCAGTCGCCCCCACGCCAGTGAATACGCGACGGACCTCAGCACCAACACAACGGCCCATCTGATCGCCGACATTGAACAATTGCGCGTCTCGCTGGGCATCGACCGCTGGCTGGTGCTGGGGGGTTCGTGGGGCAGCACGCTGGCGCTCGCCTATGCCGAACAGCACCCGCAGCACGTCACCGAGATGATCTTGTTTGGCGTCACCACCGGACGCCACTCCGAATTCGACTGGCTCTTCCGTGGCGGGGTGGCGCTCTTTTTTCCCGGGCAATGGGATGCGTTGCGGCTGGCATTGCCAGCCGATGAACGCGACGGCGATATCATCGCGGCCTATTCGCGCCGCCTCAATGACCCCGATCCCCTAGTGCGCCAACGCGCGACACTGGACTGGTGCCTGTGGGAATCGGCCACCCCGGCCTGGCCTCCGACAACCGGACTGGCCGAGATGTTCAACGATGCCCCCTTTGCGGCGGCATTCGCGCGGATCGTGGTCCATTATGTGCAACATTACGCCTGGCTAGAGGATGGCGTCTTGATGCGTAATGCTGACGTGTTGTCGGCCATTCCCGGCATTCTGGTCAATGGGCGCTTCGACTTTCAAGCCCCCATCGGCAATGCCTGGGAACTGCGCCGCGTGTGGCCACACGCTGAACTGCTGATCGTGGATGAAGCGGGCCACAGCTCCGGCATCTTTCCGGCAGTCGTCCAGGCGACGGAGCGCTTTGCCAGCGCCCACTAGCCTCAGGCTGGTCGTCTGAAGCTGCCCATGGCCACCATGGCACGACCCTCTTGCAGATCGCGCCCAACCGTCGCCATGCGCAGGTCGGCATCTGGCCCCATCAGCAATTGCGGCCCCACGCGACCGAAGCCGCCGCGTGCAAGCGATTGGCCATCCTGGCTCAACTGCGCCACCAACGCGGGGCCATCCATCCAGGCATCCTCCGTGAAACCGGCGGCGGCGAGGGCGGCGCGCTGCTCGTCAGGCGTCAGCAAAAAGCTGAAGCTGGCGTCACTGGCCCAGGGGACGGGAAAGAGCAACGGTTGCACTGGTCCGGCCAGAACATCGAACATGACGAAGTGCCCCCCCGGCTTGACCACGCGGAAGATCTCGCGATAGAGTTGCGCCTTATCCGCGATGTTCATCGCGGCGTGCTGCGTCCAGACGACATCGAAGCTGGCATCCGCGAACGGCATGGCTAGGGCACTACCCAGCGTGAAGTGGACACGTTCCATGAGATGCAGCCACTCGGTCAGTGCCGCGCCCGCCTCGCAGAAGGCCGGGGTGAGATCCAGCACCGTCACATCGCAACCCACCTGACTGGCGAGGTAGCGCGCGGGGCCACCGATTCCACCACCCACATCCAGCACGCGCGTGGTGGGCGTCACCTGCGCCAGTTGGGCCAGGGCAATCGTACCTGCCTTGCCAAAGGTGTGGAAGTGATCGATCATCGCCAGTTGGTCAGCGGTCGCTTGCTCAGGGGTGATGCCC
>JACDGC010000849.1 GCA_013815535.1 Ktedonobacterales bacterium | reverse complement strand
CACGCCCCGACCCAGCGAGCGCGCCTTTTCGCGCACCTCTTCTTCATAGTCGCGCCCCTTCTCTTCGTCGATGTCCGCCATCGTTTCGAGGAAGACGAGCGCCTCATGCAGCAGGTCGATACCCCGTGTCTGGTAGTGCCCATGAATCACCGAGCGCAACTTGAGCAACCCGTAAATCTCGGCATCAATCGCCTCGGGGTCATGCACCACCGCCTTCTTACGCTGGAGCGGCGCGGGTGGGGTATACGCCCCGAAGTCCGCCCGCTGCACCACTTCCCAGGCAGGGTCCGTCCGCCACCGGGAGCGGTTCGAGTCATCGGACGCGAGCGCCAAGCGCATCCAGCCACGATGGGTGACATCGGGGGCCGCATCATGTTCGGGCGGCAAGCCCACCCCGTACCCCCAGAAATCCCGGTAGTGGGTGATAGCTTCCCATGGGTCATCCAGCCATGCCCCCGCCGCCTTGCCGAGGTAGGTTTGCATCTCCCGCATCACCGAACGCATAAAGCGCAGTTCGATGCGAAACAAGGGCATATCCGGTGTCCAGCCCCCCGCCCGATGAATGGGCCGCATCCATGTCTTGCCAGAGAGCCGCTCTTCGAGTTCCTTGTCGTACCATGCTGCCGAAAGCGCCGCCCCTGGCGAGAAGGCAAAGCCCGATGCCCGCTGGCCGTAGAGATACACCGCCGCCCCTTCCTCATCTGCCGCTTGCTCCTCATCGTCCGCGTCGTTGGCCTCGTCCTCATCCACGGCATCAGCGAACATGGCATCTGGGTCGAGGGCATCATGAAAGAACACCGCGTCGAGGTCGTCCCAATCGTCCGGCTGACCGGAGAGGTAATCATCGAAGGTGCCCAGCGTCGCAAACTCGGTGGATTCGGCATCCACCGAGGGCACATGAAACGCTTTCACCCGCGAATGCGTCAGCACCCGCGCCAGATCAGCCGGGCCGGGGGCGAAGTTCGCCACGTCCACACACAAATGCAGTTGCGAGAGGCGGAAGGTGAGCGCATAGAATGCTTCTTCATCGTTCCACATCTCGCGCAGCATCTGGCGCACCCCGTCGAGCGCCACCTGGGGACCATACATCCACAGACATTCCGCCGAGAGACGAAACGACGCGAGCAATTGCCCCAGTGGGGTTTTGCGCAAGCGCACCATCACATAGGCATTGCGTAGCAGGTAGGACCACGACACCCCCTTGCCATCGCCCTTGGTGCCAATGCCCGCCTTATACATCATCAATGCCGTATCGAACAGGTGCCAGGGCGTTGCCACCGCCTTATCTTCCGCCTGGGCTTGCTCTTTCAATGCCGCGCATTGTTCATCCAACCGTTCCGGCAAGCGCCGCAGGGGATCGAACGCCGCATCGTCGTCCAGGTCGTCAGGAGTCAAGAGACTGACATACATCGTATCGACGTTGGCATCGACGATGAAGGGGTCGCCAATGAGATTGGGGCCAGCGTCGCCCGCCGGGTCATCGTCCTCAGCCCCATCCCACAGCCGTTGGAAGATGGCTCGCCAACGGGGCGAGAGGCGATAGCTGCAATCCATGTGATAATGACGCACCAGCTTGAACCCTTGCATACGCCGCAGCAGCCGCGCCGACATCGGCGGCTCGTGCGGGAAGGGGAAGCGCACCGCCCGGAAGGGCTGACTGTCTAGGTACAGGCAGACGCACTGCCAGTGTTTGAGATGCCGCCGGGTGGGCGCGGTTGCCGCCATGCCACGAAACACCATGAAGTTTCCCCCGTTTGTACGTGAGATGCCACCCCGTGAGACGGCATGGAGCCAAGCACCAAGAAGGCAAAAAGGGTGATGTAGGATAAGGATCGCGTGATACTAAGATGGCGCTCAAGTCGTTTTGTCGGGTTCACTCGCTCGCAGTCGCCGCCACGCGGCGACATGCGCCGCCGCCAAGCATGGCGGGCGCTCGCTCACAAGAGGCCAGCGGGGCCTACGCCCCGCCGGAGAGCGAGCACCGTAGTCAGGACGCGACCGTTGTGCCGATCCGCAGAAAGGGGGACGGACGCGCGGCCATCCCCCCTACGCCATCGACCAGGGCCGCGTCAGCCCCCATCGGTTCTTCGGACGCTAACATCTGGCG
>JACDGC010000848.1 GCA_013815535.1 Ktedonobacterales bacterium | reverse complement strand
CCCCTGGACCCCGCTCAAGGGAGAATCCCTTGAGAATCCCATTATTCGTGAGCATGCCCCACCTCCTGGTGGGCGGCATGAGTAACAGATGCGGTCGCCTTTGGCTAACACTTTTCCTGGCGTGCAGTTCTCTGCGGTCCATTTTGGGTAACGAATGACGCCAATCTCAATCACCGTATACAGGTCGAGACCGGTCCACTCGGCAGACGCCCCAGCGCCTCGCGGATGAGCCGTGCGCTCTCGCGCATCTCCTCCATCCGCACCATGTAGCGCGCGAAGCAGTCACCCTCTGGCCGCGTAATAGTCCGCACCCCCAACTCGCTGTAGGTGAAATAGGGGCGGGCGGCGCGCAGATCATACGCGACCCCGGAGGCCCGTGCAATCGGCCCGGTGAGGCTGAACGCCGTCGCCTCGGCGGCGTCGATGTAGCCGACCCCTTGCGTGCGCTTCATGAAGATCTCGTTGCCCGTGATGAGGTCACTCAGTTCGTTCAGATTGCGCTCGAAGGTTGTCAGCCAGCTTTCTAAGCGGCTGAACCATCCGCTGGGCGCATCATGCAAGACACCGCCGACCCGCATATAATTCACCGTGAAGCGGCTGCCCGCGATCTCTTCGAAGAGTTCGAGGATGCCCTCGCGGTCGCGGAAGGCATACAGGATGGGGGTGAAAGCTCCCAGATCGGCAGGTACGTCCCCACGGCGACCAGATGGCTGGCGATGCGCTGCATCTCGCTGACGATGACGCGCAGCATCTGGCCCCGGCGTGGCGGCGCGACCTCCATCAGTTGCTCCACCGCGCCGACATAGGCTGATTCGCAGATCATCGGTGACAGATATTCGGAGTTGTCGAGGTAGCGAATGCCTTGCATGTAGGTGCGGTTTTCCAGCACCTTCTCCATGCCACGGTGCAGATAGCCGATGATCGGCGTGCAACGGATGATGGTTTCGCCTTCCAGCGTCATGACCAGGCGCAAGACGCCATGCGTCGAAGGATGCTGCGGCCCCATATTCAAGATGAACTCTTCGCCGCGTGTCGCCGCTTCGCTTTCCCCGAAGCGTGGCGCACCAGGTTCCAGCATCGCCATAGCGTTTTCGCTCACTTTCGTTCCGCCGCGGGTGGCAGGATCGGCTCATCCCCCATTGCCCCGTTCGCGGTGTTGTCGCCCGTGCCGCGATATTCGGGGCGATGCTTCCAGGTTTCGGGGGGGAAGAGGCGGCCATGAAACTGGGTGTCCCCCAGGGTGGGGGTGCCAGGGTGCAGACGCTCCAAGGCTCCCTGACTCAAGCGATTGCTGGTGACGCGCTGGACCCCAATGCCGCGCTGCGACCCCGCCGCCAGGGCACGTTCGGGGTCGATTTGCGTCGTAGCCTGGTCATGCACGACTTGCGGCGTGGTGCGAAAGCTCTTGAGCAGCGGATACCCCAGGAACTCATCGTCGAGCAAGATGCGTCGCAGGTCGGGATGCCCTAAAAAGAGGATGCCAAAGAGGTCATAGGTTTCGCGTTCCAGCGGATTCGCCCCGGCCCAAACACCCATGACGCTCTCGATCATATTGGTTTCCGGTACGCGCACCTTCAGTTGCATCAGCCAATTGTGGGGCAGGCTGCGCAGGTGATAGACAACCTCACGGTGCGTGAGCATATCGACGCCGGAAATCGAACTGAGCAGGTCAAACTGGAGGGCGTCCCGCAGGAACGTGGCGACAGCGAGCAGGTGCTCAGGGGGCACTTCCAGGCTGGGGAGTGCGCCGGGGAGCATGCGCAGCCCGGCACCTGCGCCCAAGCGTGTACGCAACTCGCCGAGCGGTCCCAATAACTCGTGCCGTGTCTCTGACCCCTGATAGGCCGCGAGCGGTGCCGGGGGTAACGGCGGATCGTGGGCAAAGTCGGGCATGTCAGTCCACCTCCCCTTGGATGTGTAGACCCTGTTTCTCGATCTTTTCGCGCAGCTTGAGGATGCCCTCGATCAATTGCTCGGGACGTGGCGGGCAACCCGGCACATACACATCGACCGGCACCAGCATATCGACGCCCTGCACCGTGTAGTAGCTGTCGTAAAACTCGCCCGCTGACGAGGCGCACTGCCCCATGGCGATGACCCACTTGGGGT
>JACDGC010000094.1 GCA_013815535.1 Ktedonobacterales bacterium | reverse complement strand
GGCTGGCAACCACTGGCTGCCAGCCCGCTCCGCTGTTTGCTCGCTGCATGGTCGCTAATAGCGCTGTTCGATGCCCATGGTCACCAATTCGCGGGCGTCGCGTTTGGGGGTTCGTTTGCGTTCCCCCTTGGTGCGACGGCTGGGCAAGAAGTTTTCCATGGCGCGCAGGGCGTTTTGATAGACGCGTTGCTGCTCCACGATGATGTTGTCTGGCCCCAGCCCCCACCATTCGCGCGGGGTGAAATAGGCCGATACTTCCGCTTCGCTGCCGCCCCCGGTGCCGAACCATTGGATCAGATGCAGGTTGTCGGATTGCAACAGCCACAACGCCAGATCCACCAGATCCGCCTTGCCCGTGAGTTGCGCGACGGAGTAGCAGTGCGTCATCAATTGAAAGATCGCTTGCTGGGCCTTGTTGCCCAGAAAGAACTCCATCCCGCCAGACCCCGCCCAGGTCGTGGGGAAGATCGGCAAGGGCAACTGCGATGCGTGGTCGCGGTGCTCGGCCAGGGCTTCGCTCGGCAGCGAAAAGCGCACCCCACGTCGCTGAAACTCGCTGGGCAACGCTTCCAAGAAGTCGAAGATGCCCGTGTCGGCCCAATGATGCTCGCCAAACGTCTCGAAGTCCCACGCCAGGAAGGTGAAATCGCCGCCCGTGTCGCGCACCCAGTTGGCATAGGTGTCGGCATAGAGTGGATAGCTGGGCCACGAGCGATTCGAGAAGCGATAGCCCACATCGTCGCTCAGTTTTAGGTGGCGGGTGAAGAGGCGCAAATTGCCGTCATAGTGGTACAAATGCGTGGGCTCGCGCCAGCCCATCACCCATTCGCGCCCATCCATCACCGCGCCCTGGAAGCCCGCTTTATCCAGCGCGTCATAGACCGAGGCCGACATGCACATCTCGGTGGTGTCGGTGATCGTCGGTTCTTTGCCAAAGATGCGCGCCAGTTCTTCGCGCATCCAGCGCATGCGGTTGACGAAGGTGGGCATATCCAGCAGGCAAAGAAAATTGTGATAGGGCTCGACGCCGATCAATTCCACGTTCGGCTCTGCCACCAGTTCCTTGAAGAGCGCCAGCAGGGTGGGGTCCCACTGCTCGGCCTGTCGCAGAAACGAGATCGAGAAGCCAATGGCCAGCTTGAAATCCGTGGTGCGCACCATGCGCAAGAAGCGCTCCGTCGCGGGATAATAGCTTTTCGTTGCCACCTGGCGGAAGTATGCCTCATTCATCCGCTCGTCAAAGATGCAGCGCACCATATCTTCGACCGAGGCCCCGGTGGGGATGGGTTGTGCGGGCAGTTTCAGCCGCCGTGGCTGATGCACCACCGTGTATACGACTGCTTGAGTAGTCATCGCAAACATCCTTAGCTCACTGATATGGGCCTCCGTGCCCATGCCTGGTATTCGCATCCTTCGCGGATGGTTGTCTTCCCGGTCGCCTCAGTTGATCAGGCTTTGCTTGCGCCCCAGATATTCCAGTTTGCCGATCAGGTTTTCGATGACGGCTTCCCAGCGGAACTCGCAGGCGGTGCGCTGCCCCGAGCGGCGGATCTTGTCGCGGTCCTCGGGGTGGCGACCCAGATGCGTCAGGTAGCCAACGATCTCATCGGGGTCATCGGTTTCCAGCGCCACGGCATTCTCGAAGCTGACCACATAATCCTCACCTGTCGAGCCGGTGAAGGCGATGCCGCCCGCCGCCATGACCTCCAGCCCCACCAGCCCAAATGGCTCGTGGCCAGAGTTCGCCAGCGTGGCATCCGCGCCCGCATAGCAATAGCGCACGAACTCTTCGGGGACGAAGAAGCGCAGATTATAAACATCCGCTTCGCCCGCGTCGCGCAGCAGTTGGATGCATTCCGCCGGACTGGGGCGCTTGGCTTCGACATCGCGCACCGTCAGCCCCAGGTGGCGCGCCCGCGAGAGCACTTCGCCGCCGTGCGGTTCCATGCCGCCACGAATGATCATCTTCATCGGGTGGCCCGTATATTTCAGCCGTGCCGCTGCTTCCATCGCCATCACCCAGCGCTTGTCGGGGTCGAAGCGACCAATCTTGAAGAGGAATTGCGCGTTGGTGCTGCCGCCCGTCATAACCTCGCGCAGTTGCGCTACGGGGTCGCTCTCGACAGGTTGCATCAGTCGGCTGGGGATGCCATTGGGGATGACGAGGGGATTGATATGCCAGTCCCACATGCGATGCTTCATATAGCGGCTGACGGTCGTGATGGCCGAGACGTAGTTGAGTCGCCCCCAGTTGATGCGGTGCATCGACATCAGGCTATTGTTGTTCCACATCAGCAGCGCTTTGTCGCGCAGCCCAAACCAGTTCAGATCGTCCGAGATGCGGCAAATGGCTTCCGCCGTTTGCCAGTCTTCCCCGATGATGACGACCATCTTGCCCGCCGCCACCGCTGGCGCGACGATCTGGGTGCGGATGTGCTGGGGCACCGTCTCGTTATAATCATAGAGCTTGTGCTCTTCGCCATCATACACGCCATTGGGATAATAGCGGCTGATCCATTGCGACCAGCGTTTGAGGATGAGGCGGCCATCCACACGGCGCTCTTCTGGCGCTTCGTTGGGGTCGCCAATGAAAATGAGGTGGGTCTCATACCCCATCTGCGCCAGCGTTTCGGTGAATTCCGAGACGCGCGTGCCCAGGCCGCCCGCCAGCGAATAGCGCGGGTCGGGTCCCTCGAAACTGAGTGAAACAAAAATGGTGTTCTCAGGGGTCATGCCTTGCCCCCGTCCTGTGTCCGTCATCTCGCGGCTTTCCTCTTTATGATTCCTGTGATCGTTGCTACGATGTACCAGGCGTCATCACCTGCCATCCGCCCCACCGCCGCGCGGCGCCTCGTTGCCCACTATCAATATAGAGCTCGGGAACTGGATGAAGTGTGAGTTTCATCTCAAGCATAGCTACCTGTGCTAGGGTCGGGGGTCCCACCCGCACCCACCTGCGTGTCGGCGTTGGACCTGTCTCTCGGCCCTCATCCCCCAGCATGCCTCATGCGTCATTTTGTCACATCGGCGCGCCATTCTGCCGGGCATGCGACTTTTGCCCCATAACGAAAATGGCGCGACCCCAAGGAGTCGCGCCATGTGTTGGAAGGCGGGGCATCAACCGACGAGCACGAAACCTTCCATCACCATGGGGAAGATCGAGGCGTCGTTGTGCGCCTTCGCACGATTCAGTGTCGTGTCGAAGTCAGCATGCGCCGAGCAGAAATAATAGTAGAGGCCAGGGGTGGGGAAGGTGAGGGTTTTGTTGCCACCCGTGGGGGGCGCGTCATCCGTCCCCAGCACTTTGTTGATGTTGTCGCCGATCTTCGCGGGGTTCAAGGTGGCGAAGCTGGGGGCGATGTTCACATAGTGCAGATCGATGTCATAGTTGTGCCACACGCCTGTGCCGCCCGTTTGCACCGCCACGAAGTCGAATTGGAAGGCGTCATTTTCGGCGATGATGCTGTTCTTCGTCGTCGCTGGCAGGCCACTCATCGGCCCCTTCACCCAAATGACCGCCTCGGCGGCATAGGGGAACCCTGCGGCGTTTTTATTGGCCGCCACCCGATGGAAGGTCGTGTCGATGGTCGCCTGGGTGTCGTCATAGATGTCGTAGAGGCCCGGCTTGGTGAACGACAGCGTTTTGGTTGCGCCCCCGGCGATGCTTTGGTTGATCGTCCCCGAGGGATTCACGAACGTGGCTTCGCTCGGGTCGGCCACGGGAACGGACTTCAGATTATGGGCATCAGTGTCGCTATTCGTGATGGTGAGGGTCGTGTTCGCATCGATGACCGTCACAAATGGCGTAAAGAGCTTAGTACCCGCATCAATGGTAATGCCCGCTGTGGGCGCAGGGGTGGCCGTTGGGGTGGCGTTGGCGCCGCTGCTGCTGCCGCACGCTGCCAGGAAGGTGGCGCACAGCGCCATGCCACTGACCGCAATGCCAAGGCGACGGAAAGAAGGGTGCATAACATATCTCCTCGGAAATCTCTTCACTGTGTGATGGGTGAGCCGCCGATCAATCTATGGCTTCATCTTCAGCCAGTTTACCTACGCGGTGAGGGGCAAGCATCCTACTGCATCACGAGCGAAGATGGAGGACAGATGATACATTCCGTGCCATTCTATTGTAGCGTATCAGCGCAAAAATATGAAGTGGTGCATGCCTTCCGGCGGATCATCTGCTGACTGGCGTGGTTCTTCCGTGACTTTTGCCCCTGGCATGGGGGCATTTGCTCAGGCATGCTGAGGGTGACGATCAGGCGCGGCATGGGGAACGCGCTGGTGAGGAGGCCGATTGATGCATGGCGACTTGCCCCTGCCACCTGAACCCGCGACGGTGGCCGTCACCGCGTTGCCACGGGTGACGGCGGGCCTGCGCCTGCGGCAGGTGGTGCCGCGCTATCAGCGCTCCGCTGGCACGCCTGCCCCCAGCTTTTGCTTCATTTGTGGCGCGGCGGTGCCCCCGTGGCGAGCCAGTTGCTTCACCCATGACGAACGTCAGGGGCGCGGCCTCCCCACCCCCATCCACCTGCGCCCCATGTGGCGGCCTCCTTATCTCCCCGCCAGCACGATGGGCACGACTGTTGCCGCCACGATGAACACCAGCAAGCCCCCCATGAATAACCAACTGCCACGGTGGCCAAAGTTCAACGTAAAGCCCATCCCCGAGCGGCGTTCCACAAAGAGCGCCGGATCGTTGGGGTTGTAATAAAGCACGCCGCCTTTCCAGGCGCTATCGGGCATGTTATCGGCGGCGGGCAGCGTGCCCGCCCGCGCATCCACTCGCCACCCACCCTGACCATAGCGAAAGAAGATGAACGTTCCCACCGCCAGCACCACGACGACGAAGCCCAACGGCGCGATGAAGAGCGCCGTGCTTGGCGTTGTGTTCGTCACGGAGTTGTTGGCGATCACCAGCCCCATCGTCCCCAGCAGCACGATGATCATGCCTTTGACGAAGAAGAGGTAGCGCGCTATCGCCAGACGATATTGTTGGCTGCCTGTGGTGGCATTGTTGCCGATGCGCGTCCGGCTCAACGTCGCGGTGATGAATGTCAGCAGAGCATAGAGCCCCACCTGCATCCACACCATCAGGAAGAACGACCCCACCGACTTCGCCGCCGTGCGATCCACCATGTTATTGATGTTCCAGTGGACGGGAATGATGGCGGGCGCAGCGGCATATTGCTGGGCCAGCACAAAGGCGGTGCCGCCGATAAGGGCCAGCGGGAGCGCCTCCCACCACCACGGGATCAGGGGCACGTGTGGCCGTGCCGCCAGCGAGGCGGTGCGCACCGCCCCCGCCTCGGGGATCGCCAGCGCCTGGGCCTGGTGATGCGAGCCAATGTAGAGCGCGACCTGCCCCAGTGCCACCACCAGCAAGATGCCCGTGCGTGCCAGCAACACCACCACTGGCTCAAGGGGTGCCAGCGCCACCGTCAGCGCGATCCCCGCCAGCCCCAGCGCCGCGATGCTCGCGCGCCAGCGGCGGATGATGGCGCGGCCTTCTGGTTGGCGCGCCGCGTCGGGCGCGACCGTCACCCCGAAGAGGTTGGTGGGGCGGAAGATCGCGGGCACAAACCATTCCAGCCCGGTTAACACCGCGATGAGTCCCGTGGAAAAATACAAATAAGGTTGCATGTGCTTGCTCCTGTTTCGCTGAAGTAGCGCGCTAGCTAGCCGCCCTCTGCGTCTTCTTGCAAGACTTCCATCGCCAACTCGCGCACCTCCGCGAGGGGCACGCCCGCGAGAATCGCCTCGGTGCGCAGACGCTCCAATTGTTCGCGCAACAGCGTGTGGACCTGGGGATCTGGCACCAAGCTGGCCCGATCGACCGACAAGATGGTGGCACGCGACCCCTGGCGCAGGCGCACGATGCCCTGGCGTTCGAGTTCACGATAGGCCAGGGCCACCGTGTTCAGGTGCACGTTCAGGTCCACGGCCAGTTGTCGCAGCGAGGGCAATTCATCGCCCGCCACCAGTTGCCCCGTTGCCACCAGATGGCGCACGCCTTGCATGATCTGCCGATAGATCGGCTCTTTGCTGCGCTCATCGATTGAGATGCTCGGTTTCATGCTCACTATACTAACATAACTAGTACAGTTAGTCAAGTGGAGATCGGTTGAGCAATGAGGTATGCTATGGGGGCGCCGCCGCGCGCCACCGCAGCACGAATGAGGAGATGCCCCCATGAGCGATGCGCTCTCGATTGTGACGGATTTCGCGTTCAGCTCGGACGATCAACGGCTGCTGCGTGAGGTCGTCGGCCCCAACAGCCGCGTCGAGGTGGTGAGCGACATCACGGCGCTGCGACGCGCCCTTCCTGGTGCGGAGGTCCTCTGCACCTTCCGCCCGCCTGCGGATGTCGTCACGCTGGCCCCGCATCTGCGCTGGCTGCAATATCCCGGCGCGGGCGTCGATAACCTGATCCGCGAGGGCGTGTTGCATGGCGATCAACCCTTCGTCGTCACCACCGTCAGTTCCGCGAATGCCCAGGCCATCGCCGAATATATCTTTGGGGCGATGTTGATCTTCGCGCGCAAGTGGGACGAGATGCTGCGGCTGCAAACCCGCAAAGAGTGGGCGCAAGGGCGCACCTGGGGCGCGTTGCGCGGCTTCGAGTTGCAGGGGCGCACCTTGGGGATCGTTGGCTTGGGGGCGATTGGTCGCCGTGCCGCTGGCATCGCGCGCGGCTTTCGCATGCGCGTGGTGGGTTTGCGGCGCACCGCGCAAGAAGAATGGAGCGATCCAGACTGCGACTTGCTCTATCGCCCCGACCAGTTGACCGAGTTGCTGGGCGAAAGCGATGTCGTCGTGCTCAGCGTCCCTCTGACGAACGCCACCATTGGAATGATCGGCGAGCGCGAGTTGCGGGCGATGCGCACCAATGCCCTGCTCATCAACGTGGCACGTGGCGAGGTCGTGCAAGAGGCCAGCCTCATTCGCGCCCTCCGCGAACGCTGGATCGCCGGGGCCGCGTTGGATGTGACGGCGGAGGAGCCGCTGGCGCGCACGAGCCCGCTCTGGGACATCCCCGGCGTGCTGGTGACGCCCCACATGTCGGGCCTCACCACCGGCTATGCCACCCGCGTCGCCCAACTCTTCGCCGAAAACCTGCGCCGTTTCACCAATCAGGAGCCGCTGCTTAACCAAGTGGACTATACGCGCGGCTATTGATCGCCAGCCCACGTGGGGTGTGCTAGAATGACATGATAGCAGCAGTGCATCCCCCGGAAAAGGAAGCCGAGAGTGGCATGGTAACGGT
Source organism: Ktedonobacterales bacterium (assembly GCA_013815535.1). GTDB lineage: Bacteria > Chloroflexota > Ktedonobacteria > Ktedonobacterales > JACDGC01 > JACDGC01. The sequence goes on along the minus strand of JACDGC010000094.1, from coordinate 2,819 downwards.
CGAGCAACATTCCCCCATCCGCACGCAATATTTGGGCATCAAGCGGCAATACCCCGACGCGCTGATCTTTTTTCGCCTGGGCGATTTCTACGAAGCCTTCGATACGGATGCCGAAGTCATTGCCCGTGAATTAGAGTTGACCCTCACCAAGCGCGAATGGGGGCGTGGCGAGCGTTCGCCGATGGCGGGCGTGCCGCACCACGCCGCCGAGGGCTACATCGCCCGGCTGATCGGGATGGGCTATCGCGTGGCGGTGGTCGAGCAGATGACCGAGCCGAACGGCAAGGGCCTGGTCGAGCGCGAAGTGACGCGCGTCATCACTCCCGGCACCGTGGTGGACCCGGCCATGCTGGCTGCACGCAGCAACAACTATCTGGCTGCCGCCGTCGTTGGTCCGGGTGGGGTGGGGTTGGCTTATGTGGACATCACCACTGGCGAGTTCTGTTGCACCCAGGCTGCCACTGCCGACCCCGAAACCACGTTGGCGCAAGAGCTTGCCCGCATCGGTGCCGCCGAAGTGCTGGTGGAGGCCCCCACCCGCGCGCGGCTGACCCCGCGTGCCCTCAAGCTGGCAGTGGAGGCCGACCCCGATGCGCTTGGCGACCCCGATGGCCTGCCAGAGTGGGTTGCCCGCGTCGCCCCCTTTGTCGGCCATGTCACCCCCCTCGAAGCCCGCGACTTCGCCGAGCGTGGCGCGCGTGAGCAGTTGTTGCGCCATTTTGGCGTGGCGTCGCTCGAAGGCTTTGGCTGCGAGAAGCTGCCGCTAGCCGTGCGCGCGGCGGGGGCCATCTTGGCCTATGTGCATCTGACGCAGCGTGACGCGGTGGATCAACTCATCACCCTCAGCACCTATGCCATCGACCGCTACATGATCTTGGACGCCTACACGCGCCGCAACCTGGAACTCTTCGAGAGTGGGCGCGAGCGTGGGGCACGCGGCTCGCTCTTCTGGGTGCTCGATCAAACTCAGACGCCGATGGGCAGCCGGTTGCTGCGCCGTTGGCTCGGCCAGCCGCTGCTGGACCTGCCGGAATTGGTGCGCCGCCAGGATGCCATTGCCCTGCTGCTGGAGCATCCCCTGGAACGTGCGCGCTTTGCCGCCGCGTTGCGCAAAGTCGGCGATCTCGAACGGCTGGCGAACCGCGTGTTGCAGCGCATCGCCACCCCGCGCGATCTGGTCGCGCTGGCGGCGGGCCTGCGCGCGGTGGAGGCGCTGATCGGCGACGGCGGCGCGGTTTCGCTGCCCGCCGTCGTCGGCCAACCCGTCGATGCCTGCACCGATGTGGCCGCGATGATCGAGGCGGCGGTGGTCGAAACGCCCCCCATCCTCATCACCGAGGGTGGCATCATCCGCCCCACCTATGCCCCCGAGTTGGATGACATCCATGAGCGGTCACGGGGTGCGCGCGAATGGATCGCCGCGCTAGAGGCCGTCGAGCGCAAACGCACCGGCATCACCAACCTCAAGGTTGGCTTCAACAAAGTCTTTGGCTATTTCATCGAAATTTCCAACTCCCATGTGTCGCGTGCGCCCAGTGACTACATTCGCAAGCAGACCGTGACGAACGCGGAACGCTACATCACCCCCGCGCTCAAGGAATACGAGGCGCTGGTGCTGAATGCCCAGGAGCGTTCGACCAAACTGGAATACGAGATCTTCGTGAAGTTGCGGGGCGACTTGGCCACCATCCACGCGGAGCGCATCGTCGAGACGGCCCGCGCCATCGCCATGCTCGATGTGCTGGTGGCGCTGGCCGAGGTCGCCGAACGCTATAATTACAGCCGACCGCAGTTGGACGAAGGCCCGCGCATCCACCTCGTCGCGGGGCGTCACCCCGTCATCGAGCAGACGCAGCGTGACCTGCCCTTCGTCCCCAATGATATCGATCTGGATGGCGACGCCACCCAGGTCATGCTCATCACCGGCCCCAACATGTCGGGCAAATCAACCATCATGCGGCAGACGGCGCTCATCGTTTTGTTGGCCCAGATCGGCTCTTTCGTCCCGGCGGAGGCCGCGCGCATTGGGCTGGTCGACCGCATCTTCACCCGCATCGGCGCGCAAGATGACCTCGCCACGGGGCAATCCACGTTCATGGTCGAAATGATCGAGACGGCCAACATCCTACGCCACGCGACCCCCCGCAGCCTGGTGATTTTGGATGAGATCGGGCGGGGCACCAGCACCTATGATGGCCTCGCCATCGCGCGGGCGATTGTCGAATATCTGCATCGCCATCCCCGCTGTGGTGCCAAGACGCTCTTCGCCACCCATTACCATGAGTTGGTCGAGGTGGCGCGGCAATTGCCGCATGTGCGCCCCTACACCGTCGCCGTCACCGAGGAGGGCGGGCAGGTGATCTTCCTGCGGACGCTGGTGCCAGGCGGCGCGGATCGCAGTTATGGCATCCATGTGGCGCAGTTGGCGGGCATTCCCCGTCAGGTGTTGCGCCGCGCCGAAGAGATTCTGGCGGATCTCGAAAAATACGGCGATGCCCCCAACCGCAAGCGGGCGATGCGTGAGCCGGTGCCCCAACGCGACGCGTTGAACATCCAGATGTCGCTGTTTACGCCGCCCGCTGGCCCAGACCCCATCGTGGCGCAACTGCGCGAGTTACCCCTGGAAGAGATGACCCCCCTCGAAGCGATGCAGACGCTCTATCGTCTGCGCAGCGAGCTCACGGAGCGGGGGGACTGACCACCAATGGCGTCCGCTTGACCCCCACCGTTGGGGTCGGTGGGATGGGCGTCGGCGTGGGTCGCGGGTGCGTCGCGGTTGGCACCACCGTGGGTGGTGGCGGCCCTCCACCACCCACGGG
>JACDGC010000847.1 GCA_013815535.1 Ktedonobacterales bacterium | reverse complement strand
CCCTCACTGCATGTGTGGTGTGACCCCGAGTATGGCTGGCACTGGCGCTGTTATTCCCCCAACTGTGGCAGCCATTGGGGCAAAGCCAAGGACTCCTTTGATTGGTTGGTGTGGTGTAGTGGTGGCTCCTGGCGCAAAGCCCTCGCCTGGGGCGAGAAACTGATGGAGGATTGCGGCGATGGATGACGAACTGACCCCGCAGCCGGACATGGGGCTGTATCTCAAACTGGATGACCCCATCTTCACCTATTACCAGAGCCATGCTCGGGCGGCGGGCATGGTGTTCTCCCTGGTGGTGAAACGGCTCATCAGCAAATTGTATCGCGACCATGACTTCCTCAAACGGCGACAAGAGCAGGGCAAAGCGCCGACCTGGGATGACCTGTTGCGCGAAGATATGGCAGCGCTCACCTGGCTCATCACCGCCGCGCTCAAATATGTGCCCGACGAGCTGCAACGGCTGCCCGTCCCGCCACAGCCGCCCCGGCCACGTAAGACGAACAATCAGCAGCGGGCAGCGCAAAAGCAACGACAAGCAGACGCACAACAACGCGATATCCGGTATCAGCAAGAGGAAAAGTAGCACCAGAGGGTGGCGCGCCGAAGGGCGGGGCGGCCCGCAGGCCGTCGCGCCCGCCTTATCGGTGCGCGCCGCCCCGCGAAGCCAGTTTGATGGTGCGGGGGGAGTAACACGCACTCCCACGAAACCATCAAAAAACGCTCTGGCGCTTGGCATACCCAAGCGCGACGGGGTGTACCAAGACGAGGCATTATCAGCAAGGGGGGATGAGGGATGGCGCGACCAACGTATCGCGTGGTGGGGCGCGGCGTGGATACGCTGCGCGTCAACGCGCTGGGGCATTTACATGAGGGGGTCATGGAAGAGTTCTTGGGGCTGCAACAAGAGGCCGTCGAGGAGCGCGACGCACGGTTGCATCGGCGACGCGATGAAGTGCGGCTAGAGACGCCCTACACGCTCGACGGGCAGCCGCTGCTGATTGCGCCGCATGGGGCGAATGGGGGGATGTGGCAAGTGCTGCTCTTTTGTCCGGCGGCGCGTATCTCGCTCGGCGCTGGGCAGTTGAACGGTATCAGCGCGCAAGTGGTGCTGAGTGCCGCCTTCCTCTGGCAGCACGGCTACCGTGCCGCCTGGGACATGGTGCAAGCGCTGCTCGACACGTGGGGCGGCTTCATCTATCAGCCCAGTGAGGTACATCTCTGCGCGGATGTGGCGGGCAAGGCGGCGGCGACGCTGCGGGATGAGGACTTCGTGCGGCTGGGGCATGTGGCGCGCTGGCGGGTCGAGGATGCCATGATTCTCGACATTCGCCCCAGCACGACAGCGCAAGAGGATCGTTCGACTAATGAACTGATTGTGCGCTACCGTCAGGCGGAAACGGTCAGTTTCTCATTGACCGCGCCGCATTCCTCGGTCGTCTACGACAAGCCCAGGGAGATTCGCACGCACAGTCCCGATAAAGTGTGGTTCGGCGACATTTGGGAGGCCAACGGTTGGGACCGGGAACAGCCCGTTATCCGTGTCGAGATGCGCTACGAGCGGGAAGTGCTGCATGAGATGGGCATCGACACCATGGACCAGCTTTGGGAGGGCTTGGATAGCTTGTGGCAGTACTCAACGCAAAAGTGGTTGCGGCACACGAGGCCGACCCTCGACAAGAACCGCTCCCGGTGGCCGACGACGGCCTGGTGGCAGATGGTGCAGGGGGTGACGTTCGAACGGGCTGATGCGCTGCCGGGGGTGCGGGTGAAACAGCGGCAATTCCATGAGCGCAAGATGCTGGCGACCATCTTAGGGTATGTCGAAAGCTGGGTGGCGTGGAAGGCGGCAGAGGGGGGTATGGGGGCGGGCTTCGACCTCTATGATGCGCTGGTGGGGGTCTTCGACCACGCCGATGACCATTACGCCTATCACGAGACGACCTTCCGCCAGGCGGTGACGCAGAAACGGCGCAAGATTGGCTTTACGGATTAGACCAACAACGGGGGCCGCTCAGCGTGGGGATGCTGGGCGGCTTCTTCATGCGCGATGGGGGAACGTGGATGCAAACGCAAGAAGAAAAGAAGCAGCCGCCAGTTAGATTGTTGCTCAC
>JACDGC010000093.1 GCA_013815535.1 Ktedonobacterales bacterium | reverse complement strand
CTGCGCCTTAAACTCGGCAGTATACTGTTTTCGTCTTGTCGTTCCCATCAACCAACCTGTCCCGTAGTCTCGCCCCAATGTTTGTCCGATTTCTCTGGGTCATTATAGTTCGTCGTGAAGGTGTAGTTGCCTGTCGCCTGATCGATGGTCACCAGACCCGTGCAGCCTTCGCAGCCAGTCCCCATCTTTGGGCCACCATTGGGGGCGAGGGCGAGGTTCCACAATTCGACCGTGCTGGCCTCATTTTGGGTGGAATGCATGGCGACATCGATGGCGTTGCCCGCGATGCCGGTCGGCCCCGTCGAGCATTCGGTTTCATATTGATGCTTGGTGGGGTAGGCCGCCTGTACCGTCGCCATCGCTGCCGCGCCGCCAGCATAGCAATGCCACGCGATGCCATCGACGTAGCGATTCGCCGTGGCATCATTGAGGACGGCAGCAGGGTAATTGGTGTTGTCCCAATTCCAATCATACGCCCAAATCTTCGTGGAGAGATTGGCAGTGGCGAGGGCTGGTCCCAGATTATTCTTGATGAAATTCGTCTCGTCGCCTTGGGGAAAGATCATGCTTGAGTAGTTGCTGGCGACGCCCGGCTCATTGTTGGGGTGATGGCGTAGATGGGTACGCCCTGCGCCTGATAGGCTTGGATGAACTTCACGAAATACTGCGCAAAGGGATCGAACGCTGCCGCATTGAGCGTGCCGCCGCCGATCATGGAGGTATTTGATTTCATCCACGCGGGCGCGCTCCAGGGATTCGCCATATAGGTGAGGTTTGGGTTGGTTTGCAACGCCTGCTTGAGCATGGGGATGATGGAGGTCAGGTCGTGGTTGATCGAAAAGTGTGCCAAGCTCGGGTCGGTCTGCCCGGCGGGTTGATAGTCATAGGAATATGGCGCGGGCGCATTGGCGGGGGTTGCCGTGAAATCAGAGGACCCCATCGGGATGCGCACGAAGCTGACGCCAATGCCATTATTGGCATCAAATAAGGCGCTCATGACCGCGTTGCGCTGAGACGTGCTCATTTTCTGCGCGATGAGGTAGGCCAAGGTATCGGTCATAGCCGCGCCAAAACCAAGCATTTGTTGGTGCTGTTGACCTTCATTGACCTCGATGGTCGTGTCGTTGGCCCCGCTGTCAGGGGCAAAGGTGAGGCTACTTTGGGGGGTGATGGTGTTTCGGCCATCGGTCGTCGTCAGCCACACATTGACGGTGGGATTGTCGGCGTGGACGCGCGACGCGGGTAACCAGAGTGTGAGGCCAGCGGCAATGATGAGGGCGGCGCAAACGATGCTGAGGATGATAGGCAGACACGATAGTTTGGGCATAGCAAGCTCCTTTGCTGCTTCATTGACAAGCGCGAGGCACTGAGCAACGACCATCATTGGTCATCGCAACCGTAAACTGAGGAGCGAGGATGGGACGCACTGGGACGAAGAGCTGGGCCAATGTCAGTTAAGTAACTTCCTTAACAATGGGAGAGTATACCTGCACTTTGTTTGGCTGTCAAGGGCCGCCCGATGAATGTGCGATGCATAGGCTGCATCTGTGCATTCATCGGGCGCGAGTGCGGCTCATGTTTTCGCCACCATAATATCGTGTGAACACACGCTCAAAGCGCCGCCCAAATCGCGGCGAATCCACCACTAGGGCGTCGTCGTCAGGGTATTCATGCGTAGAGTAAAGGCCTCATAGAGGATGAGCGTCGCGGCCCCCAGCGCCGCCGCAGATTCCCCCTCAACCGCCAACTCGACCTTGATGGCATGGCGTCGGCGCGCAAAGCTGTGGTCGCGCAGCGCCTGCTGGATCGTTTCGCGATAGATGGGGCCTATAGTGTGAAAGCCTTTGCCCCCCAAAACGATGAGCTCGGGATCAAAGATATTCACGAGACTGACGACCCCCTGTGCCAGCGCCTGCGCCGACTGGTTGACGATGGCGCGCGCCACGGGGTCGCTGCCCATGGCGGCTTGGGCGATCTCAACGAAGGTCAGTGGTGGGCTTGGGTGGGCCAGGGTGCCGATGGCATGCTTGTCGCGCATATGGGCAGCATAGGCCTGCACCATTGCCTGTGGTGAGCAGTACAGCTCGACGCAGCCGCGATTCCCACAGTAGCACGCAGGGCCATCCGGGTTGAGGGTGATGTGGCCCAACTCGCCTGCGTTGGTCGTGCTGCCACGATAGATGTGGTTGTCGATAAACATGCCACAGCCGAGGCCAACACCCATGTAGATAAACGCGAAATTGCTGACGAAGTGCGCCCCCCCCAGCCAACGTACGCCAATGGCTGCGGCGGTGGCATCATTATCCACAATGACGGGGTAGCCTAAGTGCTGCATCAGCAGATCGCGAATGGGCACCTCATCCCACCCCAGCAGATTGGGGGGCGCAAAGACGATGCCCTTATCGTGATCAAGCGGGCCAGGGCAGGCGACACCAATGCCAATGATCTTGGCGGAGGGAATCTGCGATTGCTGGATCAAGCGCCGCACCGCTTCGGCGATCTCGGCGATGATCGCGATCGGCCCATGGTCTTGCTGCATCGGCAGATGGGCTTTGGCGATCAGCGTCCCATTCAAATCGACGATGATGAGGGAAATGAGATCACGGTCGATCTGGATGCCAATGGCATAGCCCGCCGCAGGGTTAATCGATAAGCGCACGCGGGGTTTGCCCCCAGTGCTGCCAATCGCGGCGACATCTCGGCCAATCTCGAGGATCATGTCCTGGTCCAGGAGCCGCCGGACGATATTGGTGACGGTTTGCGCGGTGAGGCCGGTCTTTTGGGCGAGGGCCACCCGACTGATGCCGCCCTCGACCCGAATGGCCTCTAAGATGACGCCCTGATTATAGTCGCGGACCAGATGAAGATTTACGCCACTCTGCATCGCCCCATCCTTTTACGCGGACACGCACGATGGTTTCGCGCGCATCCAGCCGCTTCATCTCGTTCGCGGCATACGGCTCGGTATGCTCATCAATGGTATCACAGCCGCTGCATCAGGGCCGCATAGCCAAATTGAGCGTCCTAAGGGCTTGCCAGGACAGTAAATCAAATTGTTTTACTATCCTGGCAAGCCACTCGTACTTCCCTCTATCGTCCAATTTTCGCGGAAGGTGAGTTGCTCGCGCCTGACAACACAACGGCGTGTTTTGGCATCGCGTGGTCCCAAGGCGTCGTCGCCTTTTCGCTTGCGTGGCGACAGCGCCCTGCTGGCACCGCTCACTCTGGAGTGCACAGAGGACCGTTGCCGTACCGCCGATGCCGGAAGAACCGCATCATGAGTCAGGGACGATGGCTCATGATGACCCGTCAACCTCAATGAAGAAGGTGGATCTATGCGTCTGCGACGGACACCGTGGTCTCTTGGCGGAGTTTGTACCATCCTGCTTGCGATCATTGCCCTGATTGGCGTCCCCCTCACGACCTCGCCCGCACAAGCCGCACGGCTCATGCGGCCCCACAGCGCTCTGACGGGCTTCATCAATCCCTTTATTGGGACGGCGGATAGCAACGTTGCCAACCCGGTGCCGGGGGGCGCGAGCGGTGGGACCTTTCCGGGGGCATCGGCACCCTTTGGCCGGGTCGAGTGGAGCCCCGACACCACCAACCATAACCCCAATGGGTATCGGCACGAAGATTCGACGATCACCGATTTCAGTCTGACCCATCTCGATGGCGCGGGCTGCACCAGCTATCAAGATTTCCCCTGGTTGCCAACCGTTGGCACGGGCAGCGCCAGCACGGGGGCCGTGTCCTTTCAGCATGCGAATGAGAGCGCGTCGGCTGGCTATTATTCCGTGACCCTCGATAATGGCGTGCATACCGAGCTTACGGCGACGCAGCGCACGGGGATGGGGCGCTTCACCTTCCCGGCCTCCACTGCGGCCAACCTGTACCTGAACGCCAATAACAGCGGGAATGGTGGGTCGAATGTCGCGCTGACGGTTGATGCAGCGTCGCGCACCATTCGCGCGCAGGTGCACAGCAGCGCCATCTGCGGCAGCAGCCAGTACACCGTCTACATGTTCGCCCAGGTCGATCGCGATTTCAGCGTAGCGACGCCTGGCGCTAATCAGGCCGTGTTGACCTTTAACACGACCAGCAATCCGGTCGTCCAACTGAAGGCCGCTGTCTCGTTCGTCAGCGTTGCGAATGCACAAGCGGACCTCAGCGCCGAAAACGCCGGGTTTGATTTCAACGCGATCCACACGGCGACGCAATCGACTTGGAATGACTACCTCAATAAAATCCAGGTCTCAGGCGGCTCGGACGACCAAAAGACGGTCTTCTACACCGCTTTGTATCATTCCCTGCTGCACCCCAATGTGTTTACGGATACGAACGGGCAATATATGGGTGCGGATGGCGTCGTCCACACCGCCAACGGCTATACCCAGTACGCCAACTTTTCGGGGTGGGACGTCTATCGTTCCCAAGTGCAATTGTTGGCGATCCTCGCGCCGAACGTGGCCAGCGACTTCGCGCAATCTCTGGTCGTTGATGGCCAACAGTGTGGGGCGCTGCCGCTATGGTTCCAGGCCAATGCCGAGACGGGCGTGATGGTGGGGTGGCCCGCGATCAACTCCATCTCGGACATCGCCGCGTTTGGTGCCACGAACTTCGACAAGCAAACGGCGCTGAACGAGATGGTGCATGAGGCCACCACGGTGAATGCCCGCTGCAATAACTACAACATCACCCCTGGGCTGGGTAACTACATCTCCAAGGGTTATGTGACCACGGGCGACGGCACCACCTGGAACATCAATGGCAACGGGAGCGCGTCGATCACGCAAGAGTGGTCGATCGCTGATTTTGCCTTGTCGCAGTTCGCCAAAAATCAGGTGAATGATGCGACCACCGCCGCGCAATTCCTCGCTCGATCAAAGAACTGGCGCAACGTCTTCCAAGATGCCACGGGGCATGTGCAGCCGCGCAACGGCGACGGCAGCTTTGGGGGCGATGCCTCGGTGACGAGCCAGAATGGCTTCGTCGAGGGCAACGCGGCCCAATACACCTTCATGGTGCCGCATGATAACTACACACTGGTTCAAAAGCTCGGTGGGCCAAGTGCCACGGTCAGTCGCCTCGACGACCTCTTCACGCAACTCAACGCCGGACTCGATCAGCCGCATTTTTACATCGGCAATGAGCCGCAATTCAACGAACCGTGGGTGTATGACTGGGCGCAGCATCCGGCTGGTGCACAGAGCGTCGTCAACCGCGTCCGCAACGAGGTCTTTAACAGCAGCCCTGGTGGCTTGCCGGGCAATGATGACCTGGGGGCGACCTCGTCCTGGTACGTCTTCGCGGCCTTGGGCATGTACCCCGAGGTCTTTGGGACGGATGTGTTGGCCTTCAACAGCCCGCAGTTTCCCAGCACCGTCATCAATCTGCCCAATGGCCACACCGTGACCATCAACGCGAACGGCGTCAGCACCAGTGCGCCATACATCCAGAACCTGCAAGTCAATGGCCAGGCGAGCAACCACCCTTGGGTGCGCTTCAGCGATATCAGCAATGGCGCGACCCTCAATTTCACCATGGGGACCAACGCCAGCTCGTGGGGAACCGGGGCCGCTGATGGCCCGCCCGACTTTGAAGCGTCGTCGGGTGGCGGCGGCAGTGGCGGCGGCACGCTCAACACCAGCTTCGAAACGGGCGATCAGCGTCCCGCTGCGGATAATCAGGTGGATTCTGTCGCCCCATCGGGTGGCTTGAGCAATGTGGGGGGCATCTGTTGCAACCTGACTGGCCCCGAAATGGGGGTCGTGGCCGGGGAATTGTCTCACGCGGGCGCGAGCGCCATCCGCTTCTCTGGCAAGGCGAATGGGGGATCAACGAATTACGCCTACCTCAAAATGTTCGACACGTCCATTCTGGTTGGCTCGGCCACCACACTCAGCTATTGGGTCTACCCAGAAAGCTCGTCAGGGTTCGCTGCTGGCAACGTGAGTGGCAACAACAGCACGTGCGTGGCAATCGATCTGGTCTTTAGTAATGGCAGCAACCTGCGCGATTCGGGTGCGACCGATCAAAATGAGCATCGGGCGCATCCAGCGTATCAATGCACGAACCTGTCGCTCGACACCTGGAACCACGTCACCGTCAACCTGGGCAGCGTCAAGAACGGGCAAACGATTACGCGCATCGACTTGGGGTATGACCAACCCAATGGCTCCGGCGGCTATCGCGGTTATCTCGACGATGTAACGATCTCGGGCTAATCACCACTGGCGTTCAGCGCGCCGGGGAGCGATCCTCTACGCCATGAACGCCGATCTATTGGAGGCTAAGCGTGATGGTGGCTGCGCTACGGTTACTGTGGCGCAGCATCGCCCAAGATTTCGCGGAGCACCTGCACCTGCTCGACGATCTGATCGCTTCCGCCGCCCTCATGCCCGTTATAGGGCCAGACGCGCATCGCCTTTTGTCCAGCGTAGGCATTGTATGCCGCGAAGACGGTGCGCGGCGGGCACACTTCGTCCATGAGTCCAGCGGAAAACAACGCCGGAGCCGTTGCGCGCGGCGCGAAATGGACGCCATCAAAGTATGCGAGGGTTTGAAAGACCGTCTCGACCGCATGGCGGTGCGTGCGGCAAAACTGCGCGATCTCTTGGTAGGGATGGCTCTGGGTGATCTCCGTGGCAACGCGATAGTGACACAAAAAGGGGACATCCACCAACACTGCCGTCAGGTCGGCAACGAGGCCCGCCACGGCGAGCGCGATGCCGCCGCCCTGGCTGACACCCGCGATGATGAGCCGCTGGGCATCGATGGCTGGGTGCGCCTTTGCGGCCTCGACGGCGCGCACGGCATCGACAAAGAGCCGCCGATAATAATAAGTGCGCGGCGCCAGAATCCCGCGCGTCAGCATGCCGGGTATCTGCGCGGAGCTTCCCTCGGCTTCGAAATCAGGAGTGTCGCCCCGGCGAAACGCCGCGCCTTGCCCGCGATTATCCATGATGAGATGGGCATAGCCGACCGCGCTCCACAGGGGCCAATCATGCGGCACGCCACGGCCACCGCCATAGCCCAGATATTCGACAACGCAGGGCAATGGTGCGGTGCGAGTGCGTGGCAGCAAGAGCCAGCCCTTGATCGGCTGCCCCTGGTAACCGTTGAAAGTCACATCAAAGACATCGACGGACTGGAGGATCGACGCCACCGGAGCAAAGATCGCGTCCAGCGGAAATTGCCGCGACTCGGCCAGCGTTGTTTGCCAAAAGTGGTCGAAATCCGCTGGTGCCTGGCTCGCGGGATGATAGCGCTCTAGCTCTGCAAGCGGTAGATCAGTGAACATGCGGAATGCTCCTGCCGATGAAGTCGCCGCGCGAAGTGGTCCCCCCAGCTGCCTCTATTTTACCCCTTGATGCCACTGCGGGCGACGCCACGGACAAAGGCATTCTGAAAGAGGATGAAGACCGCGACTGTCGGCACAGTCATCATGGTCGCAAAGGCCATCACCGTTCCCCAATGAAAGGGGGGCTCCGTCTGAAACTCCGCGACGCCCAGGGGCAATGGTCGCACCTCGGGTCCATGCGTCACCATGATGGGCCAAAGCAATTGGCCCCACGAACTGAGGAAGTTGAGAATCGCCACGGTGGCAAACACTGGCCCCGCCAATGGCAGCATGACGCGGGTGAAGATGCGCCACAGGTCGGCCCCATCGATCTGCGCCGCTTCCTCCAACTCTTTGGGGAGGTTGAGGAAAAACGTGTAGAACAAGTAGATATAAAACGGGTTCGCGATAAAGGGCAAAATTTGCACCTGGTACGTATCAACCCATTGCAACCGCGCGACCATATACAAGAGTGGTATCACGTAGGATTCGAGGGGGATGATGATGAGCGCAACCACCACGGCGATGAGCAGCGCTCGCCCGCGAAAGCGAAAACGGGCCAGGGCATAGCCAAAGAGGCTATTGATGACCAAGCTGATGCTTACGATGCTGCCAGTGATCACCACCGAGTTAAAAAACAGATGCAGGAAATCCGCTTGCTGGAAGGCGTCGACATAGTTCGCGCCCGTCACGCTGGTGGGAATGAAGGCACGCCACGAATCGCCCTCGGCTAACACGCGCTCATTGGGCTTGAGCGAACCCACCACCATAAAGATCAGGGGCAGCAAAAAGAAGGCCCCCAAGAGGCTCATAAACACGTAAGAGACGAGATGCTGACGCGGCAAACTCGCCCAACTGAAGCGGCTCTTGGTGGCCGTCGCTGGTGCTGCGAGCAATTTGGGAGATCGAACGGTTTTGATGAGGCTCATGCTAGCCCTCCCTCTTCATGCACGAAGATGCGTTGAATGATGCTCACGACCAGCACGATCAGAAAAAAGACGACCGAGATAGCGGCCCCCACGGCGATCTTTTGTTGATCAAACCCGACCTCATAAACGCGCAGCAGCATCGTTTCGGTGCTGCCCAAGGGGCCACCCTTCGTCATGATATAGACCGCGTCAAAGAGCCGGAACGCGAAGATGGTCGTGACCGTCACCACGAAGATCAGCGTATTGCGCAGGCCAGGCAAGGTGACATAGCGAAACTTGGTCCAGCTTCCCGCGCCGTCGATGGCCACCGCCTCGTACAACTCTTCGGGGATCTCTTGCAGCCCGGCAAGGAAGATGACCATCTGAAACCCGGCGCTCTGCCAGATGCCCACGATCATCACGGCGGTCAACGCGAAATGGGGGTCATACAGCCAATGGGGTTGAAAGTGCCCAAAGGTCAGCGCGCGCAAAAAACCATTCACGAACCCCGTGTCGGGGATATAAAGCAAGCTCCATACGGTCGCGGCAACGGTCAACACCGTGGTCAGGGGCAAAAAGAATAGGGTACGAAAGAATTTGACGAAACGGATCTTTTGATTTACTAAGATGGCCATCCAGAGGGCCAAGCTGGTTTGCAGCGGCACGACGACCAAGGCAAAGAGAAAGTTATTTTGCAGGGCCTGCCGAAAGAGCGGGTCAACGAACGTCCGCGCGTAATTTTGCCAACCCAAGAATTTGAGCGGGAGCGGGGAAATGAGCCGCAAGGACGTGAACGACATGCCCACCGCCAAAGCAAAGGGGGCGACCAAGAAGATACCCAAGAGTATGGCGCCAGGAATGAGAAACGCCCACACAACAAGGGGCGGGGTGTACCGTTTCGCTTTTGATGTTCGTGACTGCTGTAGCGTCGTTGCCATGGTTCACACTCCACCACGCTGTTGAAGGGGAAGAGACCCCCAAGATGCTATCCGCAGCTCGGAGTCTCTTCAAAGGTAGGATACCCTAGTTGTTGGGGTATCCCTGGTTATCTTGGATGTCTTGATTGATGGTTTTGACGGCGGTGTCAAGCGACGCTTTGACGTCCTTCCCATCAATGATATCTTGCAACGCTTGGGCATAGGCGGTGGTGATGGTCGGGTACGCAGGCGTCTGGGGGCGTGGTACCGCCGTCGTGCCGAGCAATTGGTCGATGTAGAGGCGCTCCGTCCCCCCCTGCGCGAATTGCGGCGAGAGCGAGATCGCACTCTTGCGCGAGGGAATGGCACCATCCAGCTTGGTGAGCGCCAACTCTGGCCCTACCTGAATCGTATAGTTGACAAAGGACCACGCCGCATCGAGGCTGGACGCCTTGCTCGTGATGCCCCATTGCCACGACCCCATGCCCGTCTTACTGCCTGACCCGAAATTGGGCAAGGGGACGAGGGTCAAGTCATCACCGTAAGTCTTCTGGTAATTGGGGAATTCCCAGAAGCCGACCCATGAGAAGGCCGAACGCCCGCTCTTGAAGGCGTTGTCGTCTTCGTTGCGATCCACCAAACCACTCTTGAACCAACTCTGGAACGTAGTCAGAGCTGACACGCTGTTGCTGCTGTTGAGGGCACCATCGGCTGATTGGTAGTTGGTGCGATTGATCAGATCGCCGCCCGCAGACTCCACGATGGGCGAGAAGCCGTAGGTGTACCACTCACCTTTACCATAGTTGAGCTTCACATCCAGGGGTTTGGCGAACCCGTGGGTTTGCAAGGTCTTCATGGCCTGGGTGAACTCATCGGCGGTCCAGGCATCGCTGGGTCCGGTGGGGATGCGAATGTTGTTGGCCTTGAGGATTGATTTGCT
>JACDGC010000846.1 GCA_013815535.1 Ktedonobacterales bacterium | reverse complement strand
CGGCTTTTTCCGCATCGTCGCCTCCCTAGAACTGCATGTCGATGGTGAACTGCGGCCCCTTGGCCGTGCCATCACTTTTACTGGTGAGGTTGCCGCTCTTGTAATACTTCGTGCGGTCGCTCTGGGGTGCCCAGCCCGACGACACCATACCCATCAGCAACCCGTCGATCTCGTGTCGCTCCAAAAGCCCCAAGAGTCCGTCATAGCTCTGCTGCAAGACGCTGGCATGTTTGCCCGCTTCGGTATCCTCGCCGGATTCATAGCGGGCCATTTCCAACTGTGCCGCCGCACCCAGGCTGGCAATGTTTTCCAAGATAGGCAGGATGGCGACGTTGGCGGGTGGGGGAACCACATAACCCGCACGCAGCAGCACCGAATCCATCTCGGCGCTGACTTGGATAAGGAAATGACGCAGTTGCGCGATGCCCCCCTGCTCGACCGATTGCGTATAGACGTTGTTGAGCGAATAGGTCATGATGTAGCGTTGCACCCCGTTCTCATCGGCATAGCTGCCATTGGGTGCGGGGATTTCGGCGAAGGTGTAGGGATACGGCATGGGGCGACTCCTACGTGGTGGTGCGGGTCATGTCGGGGCTGATGCGCAGCGTCCCACTATCGACGGTGTAGATGTTGCCTAAGCTATCCTTCATTTGGATATCCCAGGTCATGAGCAGGGTGTAATAGGGTAAACTGGCCGTGTCACTGGAGCTGAGGATGACTTGCACGACCCCTGGAACGGTGTTGCTGCCCACCGTCAACACCGTGAAGCTGACGGGGAGTTTCTGGATCGCTGCGGCGCTATCCGCATCGGTCGGAAAATATTTGGCGGTGAACCAAAAGGAGCAACCCGTCAGTCCGCCAGCCGGAAGATTGGTGATGGTGGTCTGAATGGGCACGGTGTCGCCGTGTGTCATGCTCAAAAAGGTCATGGTCGCCTCAGCGTGTCGTGGTGGTGCCCCGTGGCTGGATGATGGCGGTTGTGCCCTGAAAAGGTGCACCAGGGACGCTGCCCGTGGCGCTCGTGGCGGTAGGCAGGGTGAGCGCGTAGGTCGCCCCAGCGGGGGACGGGATGGGCGACTGCGGTAGATACAGGGACGCCACCGCT
Source organism: Ktedonobacterales bacterium (assembly GCA_013815535.1). GTDB lineage: Bacteria > Chloroflexota > Ktedonobacteria > Ktedonobacterales > JACDGC01 > JACDGC01. The sequence goes on along the minus strand of JACDGC010000846.1, from coordinate 1,010 downwards.
ACGATACTGCGTGTGCCTGTCGTGAGCAATGCCGCCGTGCTGGGAATGGCCCGCGCGAGGGTCGCTTGGAGCGCGGCACTGCTCGGCACCCCACGATTGCTGGTCGCCAGCAGTGCCGCGCTGGCGGGCACGCCTCGTGTGCCCGTGAAGCCCAGTGCTACCCTAGCGAGGATGGCCCGCGTCAGCGTGCTTTTAAGCGCCGCCGTGGAAGGAATCGAGCGGGTCAGGATGCTTTGCAATGCGGTGGTGGCGGTGACGCTCCGTGTGACTGTTGCCAGCAGCGCAGCGGTCGCGGGCACGCTATTGGTCGAGGTACCCTGCAAGACTGCCGTCGCCGCGACACTGCGGGTCACGGTGCTTTGCAGGGCGGCGGTGGCGGGCACGGAACGGGTCAGCGTCGCTTGCAATGCCGCTGTGGCGGCAATGGAACGAGTCAGGGTGGCTTGCAGTGCCGCCTTCGCCGCGATGGTCCGTTGGGCGGTGCTGGTCCCTGTGGTCGCATACCCAGGCGTCACCGTCTGAATCTGCGCGGTGCCTTGGCTCGCGCTGGATGCCATCGAGACATTCACGTTCGCTGCGGCTGAACCACTGCTATTCGCCGTGATGTTGAGAAAGATGTCCCAATACAGCTTGTCGCCCGTGCTGAACGCCATCGAGGACAGCGACGCAGCGACCAAATTGTACTCGGTCGTGGTGGTCGAGAAGGCTTGCCCCGTGAGGGTGATGGTGCCGATGAGGGTATAGGTGCCACCGGAGGACCGTTTGCTGTAGCGGCAGATGATATCCGCCGTGATGGTGCCGATGGAAGTCGAGAACCGCACGCTGGGCGTGTAGTTCCCCGTGGGGATGGTGGCCCCTTCCAAGGTCGTGACATCCCACAACCACCCTTTGCCCGATTGCGCGGGGAGTGCCCCACCCGCCGCCCAAGCCGTCGCGGTGCCTTGGCTCGTTGCCTCACCATAGCCCGTGCTGGTACCGATCTTCGTGGCATGGCTGGTATTGCTGGACCC
>JACDGC010000092.1 GCA_013815535.1 Ktedonobacterales bacterium | reverse complement strand
GTCGCCATTGTGGCGCGCCACTGCCAGCGCATCTTCTGAGATGTCGGTGGCATAGATGCGCCCAAGGCGCGGCTCCAAGGCGGCCAGGGCGATGGCGATGGCGCCGCTGCCCGTGCCCACATCCGCCGCCAATAGGTCGGGCACGGGGGTGGGTGGCGCGTCGTCGTCTTCATCTGGCGGCAGTCCAATGCGTGCGGTGATGGCACCCAGCGCGGCCTCGACCACCAATTCTGTCTCGGGGCGGGGCACCAACACTCGCCGATCCACCATCAGGCGCATCCCCATGAATTCCTTGACACCCACCAGATAGGCCACCGGTTCGCCTGTCGCCCGCCGCGCCAGCAGGGCGCGATAGGCGGTGCCGTGCTCGGGGGGCAACCCTCGTTCAGGGTACGCGAAAAGGGCCGTGCGTGGCACATCCAACAAGTGGGCCAACAGGACGGAAGCATCAAGCTTTGGGGTGGGGGAGGTGCCGCTGAGGGTTGCGATGCCCTCGGCTAAGGCGGTGCCCCACGTCTGCTCTGGCTGGCTCATAACATCTCCCCTGCCTAATGAAATGTGGTCGTCCATCCCATCATGCCACATGCGCGAAAAAATCCGCCGAAAAATGGGTCCTAATCTCTTGACATTTCGCCAAGGCTATGGCATTATTATGAGGCACCCCGATGAAAACATCATCTCGCGTGCCACCTCCCCCAAATTGACATTACTGTTGACGCTGGGTGGTGCTGCACCTGAACAAGAGAAGAGACGAAGAACACACCGCCCAGCAGTGGGAGGTGTGACTGCAAATTTGCATGAGGACAACCATTGATTTTGCCGAGCGCACGGTCCCACCGAGGAGCCGTGAAGCTTAGCAGGGGACAAGGGGGATGCCTCGGCGTACAGGGCCGATGAAGGACGGGGTGCGCACCGCAATGTGTCCGGGGAGCTGCGACCAAGCGTTGAGCCGGACGTTTCCGAATGGGGTAACCCACATGGCAGCATGGCCATGTATCCAGTGTTGAATCCATAGACACTGTGAAGGGCAGTCGGGGAACTGAAACATCTCAGTACCCGGACGAGAAGGAATCAAACGAGAGGCCGCTAGTAGTGGCGAGCGAACGCGGCTCACGCCCAAACCGGGTGGAGGTGACTCCACACCGGGGTTGTAGGACCATCAACAGTCGGACTGATATGAGGGATGCGAAGTGTTCGAACGACACACCAGAGAAGGTGCCAGTCCTGTAGCAACAGCTCTATCTACCGCGATGTGTTCCTGAGTACCACGGAACTCGAGAAATTCTGTGGGAAGCTGGGGGGACCACCCTCCAAGGCGAAGTACCCTGTACGACCGATAGCGCACGAGTACCGTGAGGGAACGGTGAAAAGCACCCCGGCAAGGGGAATGAAAGAGACCCTGAAACCTTGTCCCTCCAAGCCGTCAGAGGGCGTTCAATGCCTGATGGCGTGCCTTTTGTAGAATGATCCGGCGAGTGTATAGCCGTCGCCAGGTTAAGGGCCGCTAACGACCTGAAGCCGGAGCGAAAGCGAGTGTGAAGAGCGCGCTTGTGGCGGGTATACGACCCGAAACCGAGTGATCTTCCCATGCGCAGAGTGAAGCGCGGGTAAAGCCGCGTCGAGGCTCGAACCCACCAATGTTACAAAATTGGGGGATGACGTGTGGGCAGCGGAGAAATTCCAATCGAACTCGGAGATAGCTGGTTCTCCCCGAAATGCATGGAGGTGCAGCCGTGACTGTTGATCTCCGCGCGAGGTAGAGCACTGGATGGGCTCGGGGCCAATTGCTGGTTACCAACCCCACTCAAACTCCGAATGCGCGTGTGAGTAGGTCACGAGTGAGGCGGCGGGGGCTAACCTTCGTCGCCAAGAGGGCAACAACCCAGAGCACCCGCTAAGGTCCCCAAATATAGGCTCAGTGGCAAAGGATGTGGTCTGGCCCAGACAACCAGGATGTTGGCTTAGAAGCAGCCACCATTTCAAGAGTGCGTAACAGCTCACTGGTCGAGTCGGACTGCGCCGAGAACGTAACGGGGCTCAAGCCTATTACCGAAGCGGTGCCTTGGCAGCAATGTCAGGGGTAGGGGAGCGTTCGTGGGTAACAGAGAAGGTCGACCGTGAGGGCGGCTGGAGTGAAGCGAAGCGCGAATGCCGGAATGAGTAGCGTCATGCGGGTGACAACCCCGCACACCGAATATCCAAGGGTTCCTGGGCTACGGCAATCGCCCCAGGGAAAGTCGGGACCTAAGCCGAGGCTGATTTCAGCGTAGGCGATGGCCAGCAGGCCTGAGATTCCTGCACCGGCGCTGTGGCACAAAGCGGGGACGCGGTAGGGTAACGGATCCCCTCCACGGGATAGGGAGGGGTATGGCGCGTAGGGTCGGAGATGAGGCAAATCCCGTCTCCACATGACTGAGACGCCATGGGAGTCTTCGTGAGAAGACGGAAGTCCGTGAACGCCCAGGCCGCCCAGAAAAGCCGCTCGTGGTTATCTGCAGCGACCGCCCGTACCGGAAACCGTCACTGGTGGATACCGGTAAGTACCGGAAGGTGAACGAGCGATCCTCGGTTAAGGAACTCGGCAAATTAACCCCGTACCTTCGGAAGAAGGGGTTCCCCGCACTGGTGAAGTGGCACGCCCACGGAGCGAGGGGGGGACGCAGGGAGCAGGCTCAAGCGACTGTTTACCAAAAACACAGGTCTCTGCGAACGCGCAAGCGGACGTATAGGGGCTGACTCCTGCCCAGTGCCGGAATGTTAACGGGAGCGGTGCAAGCTGCGAACGGAAGCACCGGTGAACGGCGGCTGTAACTATAACAGTCCTAAGGTAGCGAAATTCCTTGTCGGGTAAGTTCCGACCCGCACGAATGGAGTAACGACTTGAGCACTGTCTCGACCGAGGGCTCGGCGAAATTGCAGTACCCGTGAAGATGCGGGTTTCCCGTGGCAGGACAAAAAGACCCCATGGAGCTTTACTCTAGCTTTGCCTGGACGCGAGGCATCCGTTGCGTAGCATACGTGGGAGCCGATGAACGCATTCTCGTGGGAGTGCGGGAGGCACAAGTGAAATACCACTCTGCGGATGGTTTGCGCCTAACGTTATGCCGTAAGCCGGCTAACAGACAGGGCATGGTGGGGAGTTTGACTGGGGCGGTCGCCTCCCAAATGGTAACGGAGGCGCCCAAGGGTTCCCTCAGGCTGGGTGGACATCAGCCGTAAGAGTGCAATGGCATAAGGGAGCTTGACTGCGAGACAAACACGTCGAGCAGGGACGAAAGTCGGGCATAGTGACCCAATAGCACCGCGTGGAAGGGCTATTGATTAGCGGATAAAAGCTACCCTGGGGATAACAGGCTTATCGCGCCCAAGCGTTCACAGCGACGGCGCGGTTTGGCACCTCGATGTCGGCTCGTCATATCCTGGGGCTGAAGTCGGTCCCAAGGGTTGGGCTGTTCGCCCATGAAAATGGCACGCGAGCTGGGTTCAGAACGTCGTGAGACAGTTCGGTCTCTATCCGCCACGGGCGTAGGAACATTGAGGGGCGTCGCTCCCAGTACGAGAGGACCAGAGCGGCAGGACCGCTGGTGTGCCGGTTGGGCTGCCCAGCCCACCGCCGGATAGCTATGTCCTGAAGGGAGAAGCGCTGAACGCATCTAAGCGCGAAGCCGACCCCAAGACGAGTGTTCCCGAGCAAGACTCATAAGGACGCTGGTAGATGACCAGTTTGATAGACCGTCCGTCGACGCCGGGTAACCGGTGTAGCGTAGCGGCACTAACGTCCGAACGGCTTCACATCTTTTCGTCAAACCGACAAAATCGAGTTCGTGGTTTTCCGGTCAGTTTTACATATCCTATGCGTTGTTATGTTCGCCCTGACGCAGGGTAGAGCAGTGGTTAGCTCGTCGGGCTCATAACCCGGAGGTCGTCGGTTCGAATCCGGCCCCTGCTACCTCGCGCGTGAGCGCGGGGAAAACGGTGATTTTAGCGAAGAGGGTACACCCGTTCCCATCCCGAACACGGTCGTTAAGCCCTTCAGCACCAACGATACTTGCGGGGAAGCCCGCCGGGAAAATAGGACATCGCCGCTTTCCCCGCGCTCATGCGCTTTTTAGCGCTCAAAAGCTGCCAAGAGTTTCTGACTCTTGGTAGCTTTTTTGTTTGCCCTAGCATGTGTCCTCTCATTAATCTATACTCCCCTTAGCGATTGTTCCCTTTTTTCTTCGATTGGAGGGTTGCTCTGTATTTCGTCATCCTCTACCAAGGTGAAATCGTCGGCACTTCGCAGCTCGATGATGTGAGCTACAACCGGGGTTTTGCCACAGGGATCTTTGAGCCGCATCCGGCATTCGCGCAGATCAGCTCGACCTTTGAGCAAGCACCTGATCGACCTTATACCGATTTCTTTCGCAAGTTTGCCAACTTGCCTGCGGCTGTCGTTCCCTTCTGCCAGGCGCGCGATGGATTGCATCTGCAACTATGGCGTAGCGATGGACAACAGGTGGCCGCCCGCATCGTCGCCATCCAGTACGAGGTGTATGAGCAGCTATGGACTATCGCTGTGCATACAGACGATGAGCACGCACTCGCCGTTATCGCTGATGCCTATCAAATGAATGCCGCCGCCGCCTTCGCGGAATACACCCGCCTATGGCAGGAAAAACCCCGCGTGGGCATGACGGATGATGCTGTCGTCGCCAGGGCAATCCAGATCTTGGCACGAAAGACGAAGAATAATCCCGTGCTGGTCGATGGGCCGAGCGAGCGTCGCTGCGATGCCCTGGCCGCAGTGGTGGCCGCTGTGCGTCGAGAAGGCACCAAGAGAGATATCCAGTGGGATGTCGTGGCGCTTGACCCACGATGCATCCGTGCCTTGCCACCTTACCGCCAGGCCAGCAACACCCTTGAGGCACTCCTCCTCCATAGCACACGGCAGGTGTCGCATGTGCTTTTTATCATTGAGCAGTGCGACCAACTCGCAACGTGGGCTGATTGCACGATCAGATCGTTTCTGGCGCGTCGTCAGGTACAGATTGTCGGTACGGCAACGCTGGCTGATTACTGTGAACACATCGAGAGAAATATGCTCCTCCAGTGCTGGATGCAAGAAGTTCTCATTGAGAGGATGCCTTAATAAGTTCTTGCCTGCTTTTTCAGCGCGCCGCGTGTGATACCATGCCTGAGAACTTCTATCAGAGGGGATGGAACACAGCGATGACGCAATATATCCTGGCGCTGGATCAAGGGACGACCAGTTCGCGTGCGATGCTCTTTAATGCGCAGGGGCAATCCGTGGCGACCGCCCAACAAGAGTTTCCGCAGATCTTCCCCGCGCCGGGGTTGGTGGAACATGACCCCGAGGCCATCTGGCAGTCGCAGCTTGCCACTGCGCGCGCCCTCATGGCGCAGGCTGGGGCCACTGCGCGCGATATCGCGGGCATTGGCCTCACCAATCAGCGCGAAACCACCGTGTTGTGGGATCGGGCAACGGGGCAGCCCGTCCACAACGCCATCGTCTGGCAGAGCCGTCTGACCGAGCCACTCTGTGCCGAGTTGCGTGCGCGTGGCCTGGAGGCTCCCATCCGCGCCAAGACGGGCCTCGTCATCGACGCCTACTTCTCTGGCACCAAGATCGCCTGGCTGCTGGATAATGTGCCGGGGTTGCGCGCCCGCGCTGAAGCAGGCGAGATCGCCTTTGGCACGGTTGACACGTTCTTGCTCTGGCGGCTCTCGGGTGGGCGCATCCACGCAACGGACCATTCCAATGCCTCCCGCACGCTCATCTACAACATCCACACGCTCGATTGGGATGCCGACTTGTTGCGCGAACTCAATATCCCCCGCGCGCTGTTGCCACGCGTGTTGCCGTCCAGCCACATCTATGGCATGACCGATCCGGCGCTCTTTGGCGGCGAGATTCCCCTGGCAGGCGTAGCGGGTGATCAGCAAGCCGCGACCTTCGGGCAAGCCTGTTTCGACCCCGGCATGGCGAAGAACACCTATGGCACGGGCATCTTCTTGATGCGGAATACGGGGGCCACCCCCATCGCCAGTGGCCACGGCTTGTTGACGACCATCGCTTGGGGTCTGGGGCCAGCGAGTGCGCCCCAGATCACGTATGCCCTCGAAGGCAGCATCTTTGTCGGTGGGGCCGCCGTGCAATGGCTCCGTGATGGTCTGGGCATCATCAAATCCAGCGATGAGGTTGAGGCGCTGGCGGCCAGCGTCCCCGACACGGCGGGCGTCTATCTCGTCCCTGCCTTTGTGGGCCTGGGCGCGCCGTATTGGGATGCCCATGCGCGTGGCGGCATCTTAGGGTTGACGCGTGGCACCACGGCGGCGCACATCGCCCGCGCCACGGTTGCCAGCATGGCCTATCAAACGCGTGACGTGTTGGACGCGATGTCTGCCGATATGGCCGCTGCTGGTGTGGCAACCTCACCGCATGCTTTGCGGGTGGATGGCGGTGCGGCAGTGAACGATCTGCTGATGCAATTCCAATCCGACATCCTGGCACTGCCCGTGGAGCGCCCGCGCATCACCGAGACGACTGCGCAGGGGGCCGCGTATCTCGCCGGTTTGGCGACGGGATTTTACGCCGATGTCGCGGCGCTCGGGAGCCAGTGGGTGCTCGACCACCGCTTCACGCCAACCATGCCAGAGAGCGAGCGCGCGACGAAATATCGCGGGTGGCAGCGTGCTGTGGAACGCTGCCTGGGCTGGGAGGAATAGCCGTCACGCTGTCTTCGCGAGGCGGGTGAAAGTGGGGAGGGAGTCGTGGCCTGGCAGGCGAATCAGCAGCGTCGCGGGGAGCCAGATGGTCGTCACGACCCCACCGCCGCCGCGTGGCGCGCGCTCTAACCAGCCGCTATAATCTTCCAACAGCACCCGCGCCAGATCCAGTTCCAGCGCTTCCCACACATCCTGATCCGGTGCGAGGGCACCACGGCGGCGATCCGCCACCGCCACACAGATCGCCTGTCGGTCGCGTAGCGCCACCTGATGCAGCACCGTCTCGATTTCTCCGGTGGGCATGGCCCGATAGGCGTTTGTCAAAGTGATGGTGAGGACGCGCTCGATGGCTTGGGGGTCCATCAACACCCACAACGCAGCGGGCGCGACGACCATACTAGGGGGCGTGTTTGGCGCGGCCAATCGTTGTGCCAAGAGGCGCGTCAACGCCACCAACTCCACCGGGCGGGCGGTGACGATGCGTTGGGGGCCTGTGTGGCGTGCGGTCGCTGACCATGCTTCGATCAAGCTATCCAACTGTTCTACCTGATAGACCAGGCGCTCGGCGACGGTGATGAGCGCGGTGCGTGATGCATCATTCACATGCACCCGCAAGAAGCGCACCTGATCGCGCAGCGTCGCGAGTGGGGTATGCAATTCGTCGGCGGCCTGGGCTAGCCAATCCATCTCATCATCTGGTGTCGTTGGCAACACCAGAGGTCCGACAATGCGCGTCGTCGCGGTTGTGCGGGTGGGCGGCGGGGTGATGGCCGCGATCTTGGTGCTGGCACGGGGCGGATTGGTGGCTGGCGTCGTCTGGCTACGTCGTTCGCGCTGCCCATGGATCAGCGCCATGGCAACGGCCAGCGCGATGCCAGCCACCGCCACACTCCCCAACACGATGATCTGATCCATGAAGTCGCACGTTCCTTTCCGCCATTTCCATGATACGCCTCGCACCAGCAACGAAGCAGGGCACCCGCGTACCTGACTTGGCATGGATGATATGATGGGGGCACACCATGCAGGGGAGGCAGATATGTCGGCAGAAGACTGGTTGCGCGAACGCGGCATCGAAATCACGCGGCGGGGCGGCGAGAGTCAACCGGGGCAATATGCTCGCTACCCCACCTCTGCCCTGCCTGGTCCGCCGCCCGGTGCCGACATCGAAGATCAAGAAACGCAGGCTGTCCCCAGCATCGTTCGCTTGGATCTGCATATCGTGGGAGATATCACCGAATGGCCGACTGGCAAGCTGGAAGATGATGCCCCCCAGACGGAAAAAATCCCCGAAGTCGATTCACCTATAGGGGATGCACGAGCAGGGCAGCGTGATGAGCCAGATTTTGCGCTCGCTGATGAAGCGACGGTGATCATGCCCAGCGTCAGCCTCCCTGACATCACCACCACCCCGACGCGCCGCTTGGTAGATGCTGAAGGCGAATGATGTGCATCGGTCACACTCTCCCTGGCCCCGCCCTGCATGAGACACCGCGCCCCGCTGTGTGTTACAGTGGTGTTGAAGAGGTTATGCTCCTTTTTTGCCGCCTCTTGTACTAACATCCGAAAAGAGGACGACGCGATGGCGCCTGAACCAGCCATAGACGCTTCACCAGTCCCTGCCGTCCCCCCTGTCACCCCGCGATTACCGCGTGGTTTTCCTGTGCCAACGAAGCGAGTGCAACGCTGGTTGCGCATTCTTGGCCCTGGCCTCATCACGGGGGCGGCGGATGACGACCCCTCGGGCATTGGCACCTATTCCCAGGTTGGCGCGGCCTTTGGGACCGGGCAATTGTGGCTCGCGCTCTATCTGCTGCCGCTCGCCATAGCCGTGCAAGAGATGTGCGGGCGCATCGGCCTGGTGACGGGCGCAGGCATCGCGGGAGTGGTGCGTAAACACTATAACCGCCCATTGCTCTATGGCGCGGTCGCGCTGTTGGTCATCGCCAACACCATCAACATCGGCGCGGATTTAGGCGCGATGGCCGCCTCGGTGCAGGTGCTGCTGCCTGCCGCGAATACGTTGCTGTTGCTCATTGGTTTCACCGTCCTCATCGTCGTCCTCGAAGTCTTCATTCCGTACAAGTACTATGCACGCGTGCTCAAGATCCTGGTGCTGTCGTTGCTTTCATATGCCGTGACGGCATTTTTGATTCGGCCCGATTGGTTGACGCTGCTGCGGGTGACGGTGGTCCCCAACATCGAGCTATCGCCTGCGTTCCTCGCGTTGGTGGTGGCGGTGATCGGGACGACCATCAGCCCCTACCTCTTCTTTTGGCAAGCTTCTGAAGAGGTCGAAGAACGGCTGCTGCATCATCCGCATCACCTGGATCACACACCGGCCAAACAAGCGAGCTCCCTGAAAAAGTGGCTCAAGAATCTGCGCATCGACACGGCCATCGGCATGACGGTGTCGGTGACGACCTTTTGGTTCATCGTGATGACGACGGGGCTGACGCTGCATAAACAAGGCATTACGACGGTGGCGACCCCTGACCAAGCCGCCAAAGCGCTGGTTCCGCTGGTGCAGGGTTTTCCGCATTCGGGGGAACTCGCGGGGGGCATCTTTGCCTTGGGCATCATCGGCACTGGCTTGCTGGCCATTCCCGTGTTGTCGGGGTCGGCGGCCTATGGCGTGAGCGAGACGTTCGGCTGGCGCGAGGGTCTGTCGCAGCCTGTGGGGCGGGCGCGCAGCTTTTACGCCGTCATCGCCGTTGCGACCATCATTGGGCTGTTGCTGAACCTGTTGCATATCAACCCTATCCAGGCCTTGGTCTATTCCGCCGTGATCAATGGCATTTTGGCGGTGCCGCTGTTGGCGTTGATCATGCGGATCGCCAATGACAAAAACGTGATGGGCGAGTTTACCAATGGGCGGCTTTCCAACGCGCTGGGTGGTCTCACCACCTTTGCCATGGGTCTGGCGGCAATCGTGACCCTGGTGGCGCTTTTCTGGCACTAAGGGAAAGTGTTGAATCGCAATGGGCGAATCACAAGACCTGTGGCTGCAACGGCAAGCCATCGAACTTTTGGCGCAGCATCTCCCTTTCGAGACGGACCCCAGCGTGAAGGCCGCGTGCATCGAAGAGTTGCGCAAACTTGTGTTGCACGCGGGGGATAGCATCGACCGCGCGCAATTTGGCTTCGCCGCGCGGCTAGAGTTGCAACGATTGAAGCTGTGGCACCACTTCCGCGATTCCCGCACGCCGCGCCAGCAGATTTTGGATGACGACGACATCACCTATGGTCACGTCCGCCCGCCACCAGGAGCAGACCACTATGACTGATGATGAGGCGATGGCTTTGGCACTCGCCCAGGCTCGGTCGGCGCGCGGCTTCAGCAGCCCGAATCCCCCTGTTGGCGCGGTCATTGTGCGCGATGGTCAG
>JACDGC010000091.1 GCA_013815535.1 Ktedonobacterales bacterium | reverse complement strand
CCCCGGAACTGATCCGGCGCAGGAATGGACCAGCCCCGCTCTGACGCTGAGCGGGTGCCTGGCACCCCATTATTCCTGAGCTGGAGGTGGGCAATGGCCCAAATCTATCTGCCGGAGCGCACCGAGGAGCAGAATCGCCCTCAGCGTTCCCCCATCCCTTCCACCACGCGTGAACAGCGCGAGACGAATACCGGACCCCAGGCTGCCATCACGCCCACGCGCCAGCCCCATCTGGCGGATGTCGCGGTCATCGTGGTGCTGGTTGGCGTGGTCGCCCTCATCATCGCCGCCGCGGGCCGCGCGACGGCCCACTCCACCGACACGGTCATCAGCCTCAGCCCAGCAGTGCTGCCGCTCTACGCGGGATTTTCATTGCTGCGGATGGTGCTGGCCTATATCTTGTCGCTGACTTTTACGCTGGTGTATGGGCATGTCGCCGCGACGAGTCTGCGGGCGCGCTCAATCATGGTGTCGCTCCTCGACATCTTGCAGAGCATCCCCATTTTGTCATTCCTGCCGGGGGTGGTGCTGGCTCTGATCGCGATCTTCCCCAATTCCAGTTTGGGGGTGGAGATTTCGGCGATCATCTTGATCTTCACCAGTCAGGCCTGGAACATGACGTTCAGCTTCTATCATTCGGTGAAGACGTTACCGCTGGATCTGCAAGAGGCCGCGACGGTCTATCGCCTGTCGCCCTGGCGCCGCTTCACCCGGCTGGAACTGCCCTTTGGCATGCTGGGCCTGGTCTGGAATAGCATGATGAGCTGGGCCGGTGGCTGGTTCTTTTTGATGGCGGCGGAGCAGTTGACGCTGGGCAATCGCTCATTTCGACTGCCCGGCATTGGTTCGTATCTGCAAACGGCAGCGAATCGCGGCAGTGTGCCGTCGCTCATCTTGGGCTTAGGGACGTTGGTGCTGCTCATCATCCTGCTGGACCTGTTCATCTGGCGGCCCGTGGTCGCGTGGAGTGATAAATTCAAGTTCGAGCAAACCAAGTCGAGCGACACCCCGGAATCACCCGTGCTCGACTTCCTGCGGCGCTCGGCGCTGCTGGAACAATTCACGACGCGCTTTTGGCGGCCCTTCATGGATCGCGTCAATTTGCTGTTGGATCGCATCGTGCCTGGCAGCGCGTTGCCCTTGACAACGGAGGGCGAGGCAGTGCCGCGCCGCGTGACGGCGGGGACGGTTGCGGGCTGGGTGGTGACGGCGGTCATTGTCGCTGGCGCGCTCTTCGGCGTTTTCAACGCGGTGAAACTTTTGGCTCAGGTTTCGGTGCATGATTGGGGGCAGATCCTGTTGGGTGGGCTGCTGACCTTCTTGCGCACGGTGGTGACGCTGGCGCTGGGTTTGGCTTGGACGTTGCCGCTGGGCGTCGTCATTGGCACGAATCCCAAGTGGTCGCGGCGCTTGCAACCGGTGGTGCAAGTGGTCGCCTCCATCCCCGCGACGGCGCTCTTTCCCATCTTGCTGATCGGGTTGCTGCGGTTGCCAGCGGGCATCGAATTCGCCGCCATCCTGCTGATGCTTCTGGGGACGCAGTGGTATATGCTCTTCAACATCATCGCCGGGGCGTCGTCCATCCCCAACGATCTGCGCGAGGCGGCGCGCGTCTATCAAGTGACGGGCTGGCGGCGCTGGAAGACGTTGATCTTGCCCTGCGTCTTCCCCTATCTGGTGACGGGGCTGATCACAGCCAGCGGCGGCGCGTGGAATGCCAGTGTCGTTGCCGAGTTCGTCCAGTTCAATGGTAAGACGCACGCGACGCTGGGGCTGGGATCGCTGATCGCGCAGTCCGCAGCGAATAACCATTTGGCGGTCTTGCTGGCAAGCACGATCTTCATGGCCGCCATTGTCGTCACCATCAATCGGCTGGTCTGGCGCAGGATGTACAATCTGGCCGACCGCAAGTATGCACTCGGATAAGGGAGGAAAGCACCCATGGCAAACCTGGCACGCGCACGCGCAAATGGCCGCACCAAGGGCGTCGGCGAGATCCTGCTGGAAGCCGAGCATCTGGCGAAATATTACGGCACGGACGCGAAGAATGAGCAGCAGCGGGTGTTGGTGCTGGATGACATCAGCATTCAAGTCAAAAGTGGTGAGTTCGTCGCCATCTTGGGGCCATCAGGCTCGGGGAAATCGACGCTGTTGCGCATCCTGGGGGGGCTGATCCGCGCTTCGGGTGGGTCGGTGCGCTATCGCGGTGAGGAAGTGACGAGTCCCAACACAAATCTGGCGTTGATCTTCCAAACCTTCGCGCTCTTCCCCTGGTTGACCGTGCTGGAAAACGTGGAATTGGGGTTGGAAGCGCAGACGAATCTCACCCGCACGCAAAAGACCAAGCGTGCGCTCGCAGCCATCGACACCATTGGGTTGGACGGCTTCGAGGACGCCTACCCAAAGGAGCTTTCGGGGGGGATGCGCCAGCGTGTTGGTTTCGCCCGCGCGTTGGTGGTGCAGCCCGAACTCCTCTTCATGGATGAGCCTTTCAGCGCGTTGGACGTGTTGACGGCGGAAAACCTGCGCAACGAATTGATGCGGCTGTGGCGCGAGGGACGCATTCCCACCAAGGCGATATTGCTGATCACCCACAGCATCGAGGAAGCGGTCTTCATGGCCGACCGCATCGTGGTGATGGGGCACGACCCAGGGCGCATCCGCGCCGTCTTGAATGGCATTCCGCTGGCCGAGCGTGGTACCAAAACGCCCGCCGCCGAGGCGCTGATCGATCTGGTCTATACCATCATTACCCAGCCAGATGAAGATGCCGCTGACCTCATCGCTGGGCGCGTGCAATCTGGCGTGTTTGGTGAGGCGACGCCCGAAAGGGCTAAGACGGCGGCGAAGGGCTATCAGACTTTGCCCCATGTGAAGATTGGCGTCATCAATGGCTTGGCCGAACGCGTCCTGCGCGCTGGTGGACGCGAGGATCTTTCGGTGTTGGGTCGCGAACTCCAGCTTGAGATTGACGATCTGCTCCCCATCGTGGAGGCCATCGAGATGCTCGGCTTTGGTGAGGCCACGGAAGGCGATCTGGTGCTTTCTGATGAGGGCAAGCGACTGGCCGCTGGGGACGATCAGGCCGACAAAACGCTCTTCCGCCAGCAAGCGCTGACACATATCGCATTGATCCGCCAGATTACGGAAGATTTGGCGAATGCGGAGGACCATGAAATCGACTCGGACGAGATTGTGGAGCAATTGGAAGAGCACTTCAGCCCCGATGAGGCCGAACGCCAATTCGGCACGGCCATCGACTGGGCACGCTACGCCGAACTTTTTGCCTATGATGACGAGAGTGGGTTGCTCTATCTGGAAGATCTAGTTGCGGGGGAGTGAGTGATTCTCCCTCCCCGCTGCACAACGAAAACAACCAGGGAAGCCGAGAAGCTTCCCTGGTTGAATGATTATCGGACATCACGCGGTGACGCGTGGGGGTGGTACGGTGACGACATGGGGCGGACCGTTGATGAGTTCCGCCTGGGTGATCCCCAGCAACGACGACAAGCGTCGGATGAGGGATGGGGCAGCGTCTTCTTGCCCTTGCTCGTAACGGGTGATCGTTTCACGCCGCAGATCCGAGAGATCGGCCAACTGACTGATGCTGATGCCTTGACGCTGACGCGCTTGGCGTAAACCACGAAGTCGCATAGGGAAAACCTCCACGTTGAGGCGCAACACATGCGCTCACGGCAAGCGCCATTGCTTGCCAAGGAATGAGTGCATGTCGTCATCAACTTCCGATGACTAAGGATGCCTCGGTAAATATGTTTGGCCGTCCTTGTGCACGAGTGCATCTCTGCCTCCATCATACCAGATGCCTCAGTGGATTGTCCAGCAAAAGAGCGTCCAAAATCTGTAAAGATTTCTTATGGGCACAGGACGAGCAGACAAACAATTCGCCATCTCACATCGTGCTTGACGTAGCCCCCGATGAAGAGATATACTGTTCCTATGCGCCGGAGTGGCGAAATGGCAGACGCGGCAGACTCAAAATCTGCTCTCCGCGAGGGGGTGGGGGTTCGAGTCCCCCCTTCGGCACCCTATACCCTATGAGACGAGGCCAATGCTGGCCTCGTCTCTCGCTTTGCCTGAGTTGACGACAATTTTGACGACAGTTAGAAAATACCGTCGCCATCCTCATCACCAAAGACATGATCCATCGCTTGCGCCGCCGACTCTTGCATATCCGGCGTCACATGCGAATAGATATCTAAGGTAATGGAAATCTGCGAGTGCCCTAACATCTCGCTCACCACTTTGGGATTGATGCCCCTGCAAAACTCATCTCCCTAAATATTTCCCTCTCTCTATTGGAACAGCATGTATTGGCACTGGCCTCAGGGGTATTTACGCATTGGCTCGTTTTTTAAATAAGGCATTTCCCATTATGCGAAAGGCACCACCCACAAAAGCACCACCCCCAGCGCCCAACACCGAAGCACTTCCAATCTCACTTACACCGCCAATGAAGTACCCAACAGCCGCTCCCACTATTGCCCAGCTACTGGCTCCATTTATGGCTCCAACAACCGTTCCGAACAACGCCCCAACCAAGGCGGCAATTCCCACAGCCAAAAAAAGCACAACAAAGTTGGCGATAGTAAATGCGATGAGATTACCGATAAATTGACTAAAGCTTGCATTAGTCGAGGAGGGAAAAGGAACCGGAGTAGTTTTTCCATTGTGGGTAAGCTGGTTTAAGACAACGTCTCCCGCCACGTAAGCGCCACTAAGTGCTCTGATAAGCGCACCGCCAAGTGATTGAAAGACTGCCCCTCCGACCGTGCGCAATTGTTGGCGATTTTGTAATACCCCACCGATAAGTCCACCACCGTAGCCCCCAATAATGTATCCAATGGCAGGAGCAATTCCTTGAGAACTGATGAGGATACCAATTAACGCGCCAGCTATTGAGCCAATGATGACCCCAGTAATGAGTCCCGCTTTACGAACAACTGGCTTCGTTGTTAGGGTTGTTGGAGAAGATAACACCATCATTTTGCTCCTTGAAGCTACCTCTACTGAGAGGCACGTGTTATTATAGAGTGTTTCTTGTCTTAATACAAATGATGCCAAAATCCAGCCCCAGTAAATGATGTGCATTCCATGAGGATATGCCGGTCAAGAGCGTATAAACCGTCTGTTGCGCTCAGGCTCAGCATGAAGTACGGGGGGTGTATTCAACAAAGGGGAAATGCAATACTGAACTGCATTCCCCAATTTTGCGCGATGTGCTGTGATAAAAAGTGAAGCGCAGCCTTTCCCACCGTTATGAGGAAAAGGAGAGTTTACCTTCCGAGAAAGCGCTAAAATGGGAGCTAGGGCGTGTCAGCCCAAAGATGCAAAACCCGGTAAGCTAAACGGTATTAGCGCGCCGTCCTGTAAGGAGGTGCACAATCACCACTAGCAAGATTGCAAAAATAATCCCGACAATCAACTCACCAAGCAGTCCATAATGTTGAAGGTTGAATAAACCAAAGTAGCCGACAATAAAATTGCCGACTAAAGCACCTACCGCTCCGAAGAGCAAATCACCAATAAGACCATACCCGCCGCCCGTCATCGCACGACCAGTGAGACCAGCAGCAATAGCCCCGGCAATGATCTCTAATGCTAGGTCGCTAAATGTGACGGTGAAACCCGCAAACACCATGATAAGACCTCTTTGAGCGGCTGTGTGACCGCAATGCTTCCCTGCATCTTACTCTGCTCTCTTGGCACGAAAGCCATTTCTTCCTGCTGATAGAGAACATACATGAGGTATAACACACTCTATGCTAATCAAGGAAGAACACTCCTCCTTGCCCCTACTTTTTGGTTATGTCAAATAGCCCAAAAGTAGGCATCATCATATACGATTATTCCTCTGTTTAGGGATATTCTCAGGGGAAGCCAGTTCATGCTCGTCAAGGCGCATTCAATTATGCTCTATGCCCTTGCTTTGCCTGCTCCGCCGTTGGTCAACGTTGATGGCCCTCGCACCAACCAGCTAGTTGGTGTGAGGGCCATCTGTACATGCTGCATGAGCATGCGTCTGTTAAGGGGCGACATCACGCGGCGTGGTTGAGAGCGGCGCGGGAGCTTCGTGCAACCCAATGCGTTGCCACAGCCAGTGCAGTGGGGCCGGAGCCCACCAGTTCCATTTGCCCAGCAAGCGCATGGTCGCCGGCACCAGCAAAGCGCGCACCAAGGTGGCATCGATGATGACTGCCAGCGCCAAGCCGACGCCGATCTCTTGGATGAAGATGATCCGCGACGTCGCAAAGGCCCCCACGACCACCGCCAACAAGACGGCGGCACTGGTGATGAGCCACCCCGTCCGCTGTAAGCCAGTGGCAACTGAATGGGTGTTGTCACCAGTTGCGTCAAATTGCTCTTTGATGCGACTGAGCAGAAAGACTTCGTAGTCCATCGACAAGCCAAAGGCAATCGCAAAAATGAGGATCGGTTGCGTGCTATCGAGATTCCCTGTAGATTCGAAGCCGAGGAGGTTCGCCAGGTGGCCATCTTGAAAGATGAAGACGAGCGCTCCAAAGGTGGCCGAGAGCGAAATCACGTTCAACACCACTGCTTTTAAGGGCACGATCACCGATCCCGTCATGAAGAACAGCAGCACGAAGGTTGCTAGCACGATCACCAGGGCAGCGGCGGGAATGACGGCGAGCAGGTTGCTGAAGAGATCCATCTGATAGGCCGTTTGGCCATCAACAAGCGGCGTGATGCCGCTGGGGGGCACCAGGGCACGCAGATGACGGACGACCGTTTGCGCGGTGTCCGAGTTATCCGCAGCGTCCACCCGCAGGGTCATCAGCGTCACATCGCCATTTGCCAGGCGTGGCGCGAATGAGGCCACCTGCGGGTTGAGGCTGGGATTCGCATAGATATGTTCATAATCCGCGAGGGTCAATTGTGGATCGATCGAGACCAGGCTTTGCACGCTGGTGACATGCTCCACCGCCTGCACCTGTTGCACATACACTGCGAGGTTGGCCAAATTGGTGCTGCTCAGGGCGTCGCCAGTCGTTTGCACGACAATGCTCGCTTGCGATCCATTTTGCTGGGGAAAGTCTTGGATCAACCGATCCGAGACGACCCGCCCGGGGGCGGTGACTGGCAGCACGCGCACATCTGGCGAAGAGAAGGTGGCGTGCAGGAACGGTGAGCCCAGGGTGAGCAATAGCGCCACAATGGGAATGATCACCAAGAGCGGACGACGCATCACGAATTGTGAGAGGCGATACCACCCACCGTGTTGGTCGGCCACCGTGACCGCTGGGCGATTGCGCCGGATGAGTCGCTGCACCGACAGGGCATTGATGCGCCGACCGAGAATGCCCAGCATTGCAGGGAGCACGGTCAAGGCCGCCAGCATCGCCACCAGCACGGCCCCGATGGCCCCCAGTCCCAGCGAGCGCAGGAAATATTCAGGAAAGAGGAGCAGGCCGATCAAACTGGTGCCCACTGTAAGGCCCGAAAACAGCACCGTGCGCCCCGCCGTCATCATGGTGCGGCGCAACGCTCCCTGCACGTCTTGCTCGTCGCGCGCCAATTCCTCGCGGAAGCGGGTGACGATAAAGAGCGCATAGTCAATGGCCAACCCCAACCCGATCAAGGTGACGACGTTGGTGGCATAGATGGACACATCCGTGAAATTCGTCAACACGCGCAGGATGGCAAACGCCCCAAAGATGGCAATGCCACCGACCAAGAGTGGCAAACCAGCGGCGACCAACCCACCGAAAACGATGATCAAGAGCACCGCGACGATGGGAAACGTCAAGGTTTCCGCGCGGGCAAGGTCGGCACCGATTTGCGAATTGATTTGTTGATTGACCACCAAGTTGCCACCAAAAGTGAGGTGCAGATCTGGTGAAGTAATAGTGGGTTGCAGGGTAGCCCATTGGGCCGCTTTATCCGGACCAGTGAGGCGCAGTAGGAAAAACGTTTCATGGCCATCCTTCGAGATGAAGCTGGCACTATGGGTCGAATAATAGGTGGTCACCGCCGCAATTTCAGGCCGTGCCTGCAAAGAGTGAATGAGTATCTGGGCCGCTTGATCAAAGGCAGGTTCGTTGACCAAAGCGGCGGAATCGTTCACCAGGATCACAACATCCGTTGAGGCGCTGTTGAGTTGCCGATTTTGGAGATTGATGGCCTGGGTCGATTGCGCGGCGGGGTCTTGAAATCCGCCCGATTTTAACGCGCTGAAAACGCCAAGGCCATATAGGGCTGCGCCCACGACAGCTAACAAGACCACGATGAGGACGACCCAGCGCGCACGATAGATGCCCCCACCAAAAGCCGCTAACATTGCTTGTTCCTTTCGTCGAAGAATGAGCACGCTATGGCTCATCCATATATGGATGATACAAGGCAACTATGGCAAAAGTATGGCAAAGGGAGGGTGAAAGGTGCCCACATCCGTCGCTCGTCCCCAAGAGTGGCAAATTACCACGTATTTGGGGGAGATACGCTGCTGCACGGCACCACATTGCGGTGCCGCGCCCATGAGCATGGGCGCAATAGCGGCAGGTCTAACCCTTGGCCAGCCTGCCGCTATTGCGCCCGCTACACCGCCGACTGTTGGGTAATAGCACACATGCCAGTCACCACGTCAGCGCGCTTCAGCGCCGTCACGCGAGGAAATCTGGATCCAGGTAGCGCAACGCCCAGTTGGTGTTATCTGGCACCAGAAGCATCAGTGAGTATTTGCCGTTGGTCCAGGTATCGCTGCTGGTGTGCGTCCAATGCAGCGCTAACAGATGCTTGCTCATGAAGGAAAGGATGGTCGCGGCGGTGGGCGCGCTACAAAGTTCATATTCGTTATGCCCGCTGGAGCGACCGTGAAAGAGCCGCGTCAATGGTGGCAAGGGGATCTGTTGGTAGATGTTGGTTTCCTTTGACTTGCCGAGGTCGTCGAAGTTATAGTAAAAACCAGACGAGAGGTTCGGGTTGGTGCAGGTCGGCGCGGGCGGTGGCGCGGCCAGCCGCAAGTGAAACGAGATGACGCCATTGCCATGGTCGGTGACTGCTTCTAAGCCAACATGGCGCGGGGGAGTGGCGATTGCGCCGCTGGCCCAACAGAAGGGATCGCCACAGTCGGCATAGAAGTAGCCGTCGAAGGGGAACCATTTCTGTTGTGGCCAATTCTGCGCGGGCAAGGTGTTGGCGAAGAACGAGAAGATCGTGTGCGTGTCGGTGCCTTGGGTGCAGAGATCCTGCGCAAAGATCGTGTATTGGCCATCACCGCCCCCGCCGGTCTGTTTCACGGTCGTGCTGAATGAATTCGTGGGCAAAGGCAGATCAGTAAACTTGGGACCCGCAGATGCCGCCCCAGCACCCGGCAAGACATCCGCGCATGATTTGGCGCTTGGCCCGGTGATTGGCGTGCCATTGCTGCCAGGGGGTGGGGTGACGGCTGTGCCACCCGGCGTGCCCGTCGCGCTGGTGGGCGTGACCTGCACCGTGCTGGTGCCGTTGCTACAGGCTGCGAGACTCAGCAAGAGGATCAGCACCAGGGTCGCAACCTTGGTGCGTTGCTGCGGTTGATTAGGCATATGACGACTCCTCGCGAATTGGTGAGAGATACGCTGATGATGTGGACGACCCCGGCCAAGATACCTCTCGGCAACTTGGCCAATCTCACCTGCATGGTACGTAGCGCAGCACACTGCGCTTGCAATTGCTCCTCTTCTATAAGGTAAGTGGGCATACATTGCCGAGGTGTGCGAATCACCCGTTTGCTCTCATCTATCTGCGCTGCGTTATGGTAAAGTCATGGATGAGGCCAGCGTGTTCGTGGCCCCCCTCTGCCCGCTCAATACCAACAATGCCACTGGGGCCAGCAGGGTCAGCAATGCGACGAAGGGGTCAGCGGTAAATCCTGATTGAAGGGTGGCATAGGTGCTGACTAGCAGTCCAGCGACCACCAATGGCACCCATCCCCACAAGCGATGACGTACGCAAAACACCACGCTCAGTATCACGCCAATCAGCAACGCCACTAAGCCGATGATCACGAGGCCACTGCGCAGAGTAGCCACCTGATCTGCACCGGGATATCGCTCGATCCCCGCCGAATTGAGTGCGCCATAGGTATGAATATCATAGGCATCATACACAGTGGCACAGGAAC
>JACDGC010000845.1 GCA_013815535.1 Ktedonobacterales bacterium | reverse complement strand
CAACAACGAAGACGGCACAGAAGCATGGTCAGGATAGGTCGCCAAACCCAGCGACGCCGTAATCGTCAACGTTTCACCTCCATTGGCAGCGGTGAAGCGAATGGCGGCAATGGCGGCACGGACGCGCTCAGCAATGGCCATGCCCTGCTGACTATCCGTTGCGGGAAGGATCACCGTAAACTCTTCACCCCCATAGCGAGCCGAGAAATCCGAATCACGGATGGAGTCATTCAGCGCTTGCGCGACGAGTTGCAATGCGTGGTCCCCCGTATCATGCCCATGGGCTTCGTTGAAGCGCCGAAAGTGATCCACATCGAGCATGATCACCGAAAGGGCAATGCCCAGGCGCGCGGCCACCGTCAACTCTTCCTGCAGCAGGTGTTGCAGAGCCCGATGATTGCGCAGCCCCGTCAGGGGGTCAAACAAAGCCAGCCGCTGGGTCGCCTCGTATAAGCGCGCACGATGCACCGCCAACGAAATTTCGTCAGCGACGGATTGCAGGATCGCCTGATCAGGATTTTCCCAAATGCGCTCCTGAGCCGTATTAAAACTCGCAATCAACACACCAAACGTTTCCTGCGCCACTTTCAGGGGCAGGTACGCAACCGAGTGCATGGCCTCGTGCAAGCGAATCCCTTGCATTTCTGGAAATTCCAGCGGTTGTTGATGATAGCTCGCCACCCCCGTGGCAAGGACCTGGACCGCACGCAAGGATGCATCGGCACTGATCGGCATCGCCTCGGTCGCCGCGATCAAGCGCGCGATGTCATCGGCGGACAATTCAGGGCCATTGCGCGTCGCCACCACCTTCGCAAACTCTGGCCGTTGGGCATCACGCAGGAGGATGGTCACATTCCCCAAGTGCAGGCGGGTAAAGAGCACATCAACAGCGGCCTGGGCAACCGCCCCGGTATCGATAGCCACGGCACATTGATGACCCAGTTCTTGCAACAGTTCCGCATTGCGCGCCTCGCGATATTCCGAAGTGATATCACGCACCACACCCAGCACGCGCCTGTGGTCATCGTGGCGTGCCAGTGGAACCGCCTCAACCAAAATGATTTTGCGTTCACCTGCCGGGGTGATGAGTTGATAGACCGTCGGCGGGTCCGCCCATTCGCCCCGCAACACCCGTTGATAGGGCCATTTCTCATAGGGGATGGCGATGCCATCCTCACTAAGAAGGTGAATCTCCCCAGGCCCGTCTGCCATATGTGGAAGGCCAATGACTTGCACATACGCGGGATTGGTATAGCGTGTGCCTTCTTGACTATCAATGACGATGATGCCCTCGCGTATCGTGGCCAACACCGTTTGAAAATCATTGCTCACTTCTTCAGCACTGCCCAAGGCTTCGATCAATTGATCGTTGCTCAGTTGCAGTTGGTCTTGATGCGTCAAAAGTTCCGTTTCTTGCGCCGCGATGCGGGCCAAGGCTTCCGCCAATTGGCGGTTCGCCTCTTGGATGATGTCATGTTGATCGGCAACGCGTAACGCCCGCTGAAAACCATGAATGCCGAGCACGATCCACAACGTCAGGGACAGGAGGACCCCGATGACATACCACCCTTCGCTCGCGGCAAGGTGCAATTGCGCAGAGTTCCAAAACATGCTCGCCAGAAAGCCAAACATAAGCATGGTGCCAGCCAACAAGGTTGGGCGCGTGCCCAAGAGAATCCCCGTCGCCAACAGCGGGATGCTGAACACCAAGGCAAATTTCCCGACGGGATGAAATGGTGAAGGACCCAACAGAAAATAAATGGAATGCAGCGTGGTAAAGCTACAATAAAGCCAAGCGGCCACAGAGGGTCGGCGGAAATGGCTCAGCCAGATGCTTGCCAGGAAAAGCCCCAAGTAGGGAATGCCAATGGCAAACACATCTTGCCATTCATCCAAGGGAGTAGGCGTCAGCAAAAAACTGCCGAGCAGACCCACCACCAGCACCGGAAAGAGATAGTGCGTGATGCGCCGCCGATGAATCTCATCAGGATACGCCACTTGGTGAGCGGGAGCAGGGGGGCAGAGCCAGTCTAGTAGCACCGATAACCAAGATGGCATTGTTTCCTCCATGGCACGAGTTCATCTCTACCATTTTCGACAATTACCCGCCTGGGCTTGAG
>JACDGC010000090.1 GCA_013815535.1 Ktedonobacterales bacterium | reverse complement strand
GCTCTCAAGCGAGCGCGGCTGCCGTTGGCCAGGGCACCCTGACGGTCGCCCCCAACGCCGACTCTGAGCCTGCACACATTGCCGAGGAAGAATAATCCCTCCTGTGGGTGGGCAGCGGCTCGCTTACCAACATTTCGTAGGCGAACTGCCGCCCACCAGGGAAATTCGGCGAGCATCGGTCCATCGTGGCTTGGTATGCGTCGACAAGAACCCTCACAACCTTTCCGATGAGGACCTTCTAGGCGGTGGCGTCATCCGGTGATTTCCCAGATGGAGACGCTGTCGGTGCGATAGACAACCTTGGCCTGCTCTTGCTGCACGAATTGATCGAAGACCGTCAGCGGCCCGATGACATCGTGGCCCTGCGCGCAAGCCTGCATATTCGCCGCAGTGGGGCTGAAGGTTGGTTGTGGATCATGGGTCGCATAGGTCAGGCATTCCAACTGCCCCACATATACATAGCGCACATGATATTGGTGCAACAGGTTCAGCACGAGATCAGAATTGCCGCTGCCCAACGTATACATCGCTGAGATGTCGGGCTGGCGGGCATAGATCTCATCTGGATAGCGCTGTTGCGTCTCATGGCTGCCCCAACCCACCACGGTTGGTAGGCCCGTGTAGATCGCCACGCGACTGTACCACTGGTAGGGGTCGCCGCTGGCTTCGAGGATGGTCGGTGCGCCGCTGACGTGCTGGTTCAGCCAGGTGATGGCCGCCGCGTCGCCCGGAGACCACGTCTTCATGTAGCCAAAGCCATCCAGCGATGGCACGGGGCGCAGCGGTTGTGCGGGGGCCAACCTACCCCACTGGGTGCGTTCCGCCACGCGCACCGACGTTCCCTCGAAGAAGAAGATAGTCGAGCCGAAGAGCAACACGATCAGCGCCACCAGCCAAGCCCCACGCAAGCCAAGCGCGACCACTTCGCCGCCGTCGCTGCCTTCGAGCCACTGCGGCATCACACGGCGCGGCGTGAAGGGTCGGGCCTTCGTCGCGACGGCGGGCATCTCGCCAGTGCTGCCCTTGACATAGGCGAGGGCCGGTGTGCCGCCTTCGGGGAAATCCTCCGGTTGATAAGTAGCCATGCTTAGACCGAGTTGCGCACCATCCAGGGTATTATCTTGGATGGCCTCATCGTCGCTGGCAAAGGCTTCGGGGTAGAGCCACGCCTCGTCGCTGCCAGGCATGACGATGGGCAGATCATCCGCGACGCTGGTGGGTTGTGGACGCGCCCAGTCGAGCAGCCGCCGCAACAGATAGGGCACCGTGATCGCCGCGCCAAGGGCCCACAACACCCACACCTGATAGTAAAACTTGAAGACGGTGTTCATGCGTTCCCAATCGCCGCCATCCAAGAAATCACGCAGGTAGATCGCTTCCACCAGTAAGGCCACCAGCGCACCCGCTAGCATCAACACGTAGGCGAATTGGCGTCCGGTGTCGTTGCCACGCCGCAACAACAGGCCCCCCGTCGCCACGATGACCAGCAGCAGCAGGAACTTCACCCCCGCGAGCACCACCAGCGTCACGACGGCGATCAAGACAAAGGCCGTGATGAGCGATTGCTGCGCGGCATCACCCCCAACCGCGCGCAGAGTGCCACGCTGCACCAGCACCTCTCGCAGCCAATCGGCGAGTTCCAAAGCGACAAAGGTGCCAATGAGAAAGAGCCAGACGCCAAAGAGCCGCAAGAATAAGATGGGATCTGTCGGTCGCGTCACCGGCCCAAGGCCATTCACAAAGGATTGGAAGTTGAGGTAAAACGGTAGATAGAGCGCGATGGCAGCCACGCCCAGGCCACCAACAAGCAGCAGCACGCGGCGCACCCACAGCCAGGTATAGCCATCTAGCCAGCGCCGCCAGCCACGGGCCACGCTCAGCATCGCCGCCAACCGCGCCTCTTGCCAGAGAGCAACCAACAGCGCCACGACGATGATGATGCCATAGATGGGGGCATCCCAAGTGTTGATGCATGCCATGGCACCCAGCGCCAGCGCGCCCAGCACCACCGTCGGCCACAGCCGCGTTGGCGGCGCGTGGTCGCTTTGCATCTGCTCGATCAAGTCCACCGCGCGTCCGCGCCGCGTCACGTCATCTTCGGTGAAGGTGCTCCGCCGATTCGCTGAGCGCGTGGCGACCGTCCGCAGTTGCGCCATCCGCCCATTCAACCAGCCCTGCGTGGGCACGAAGGTCGTTTGCCACAGCGAGGCCGCCACCCCTAAGCCCAGCAACACAATGGGCAGATCGATGACATGGGCGTGCAAATCTGAATACAGAAAGCTCCAAAAGGGGAACTCATTGATGGTGAAGGGGATGACACGGCTGCTGGCCCAATAGTCGAACGGACTGATGGGCAGGTGGGCCCAATATTGCTGCCATTGGGCCCAAAACTGGCTGAGGCCATCCAAATTACCCGCCACTGCCAGGAACCAGCCCGCGACAACCCCGACCCACCACCGCCGCGTGATGCCCCCAATGACGGAGATCGCCCCCGAAATGGTCAGGGCGAAAAGCAGCGGAATCGCCAAATTAAAGGCGGTTGTTGGCACAATACCCGTCAGTTGAATCAAGGTCGCAATCAAAAATTGCCCAAAGTAGTAATAATTGATCGCGCCATCCGCGAACCAGGGATCGAGTGGCGGCAGCGTGCGGCTGCGCAAAATGCCATTGAGGAACGTCAATTCCATCGGCTTCTCGCCACCACGGTAGAGATGCCACAGATCGGGATTTGCCGAACGAATCGCTACGAAAATGAGGAAAGCCGCCAGTGTCACAACCTCCGTCAGGATGATGGTGCGGGCGTGCTCACGCACGAAGGCCAGCATCTCGCGGCGACGCGGCCACCAGACCCCAAAGCCCAAACCTGCCAACGCCACGGCAGCCAGCCACACCGTCCCCCGGTCATAGGGCACAATGCGCAGGTTGGCGGGCAGCCAGATCAAGTAACTAAGCAGCAACACCCCCAGCGCCTTTGCCAATCCCCAGCCACGGTCGCGTAGCCCTGGCAGGGCCACAAAGGCCAAGGGAAACGCCAACAAACCCAATAGCTCCACCGCGAGCCACCACAGCGGCAGGGCTAATTTGGTGGCAAGGCCCGCCGGATCAAACGTTTGCCACAGAGGCGCGGTCGCGGCGTCATCCGCTTTGGCTTGGTTTGACAACAACAACGTCTTTTGGCTGGCCAGCGCCGTCGAGGTGGGCGGCAACGACACGCCATTCAGCAGCGTCTGGGCGATCTGGTCACTGCTGAGGCTCGGACCTTTGAAGAGGGGATAGTCATCTCGCACGAAGATCCACACCGTCGGATGGTCATAGACCGAGAAGCTTTCGTCCGCCGTATCATCAGGCAACTGAAACGGACCAAGGTGGGGATGATTCGCGAAGGTTTTGACGAGATGGAAGCCTAACTTATGACCAAAGAGCAGATGGTAATAGTTGCTCGTCATGGGATACATCTCGGGCACGCGGGTGATGGAGGTGTAGAGCCGATTGCTGGCGAGGACGATCACGTCCGCTTGCGCGAGTTGGCTGCCTAATAACTGGGCCTTGGCGTTATCTTCGGGCGTCCGATAGAGATCGAGATCTTGATATGTATACTCATAGGGCAAGTGATGAGGGCGCCCGAGCGGCAGCCGGTCGTCCCATATCTCATCGGTCAGGACGCTCCCTTGGGGCACATTTTTATAGATCCAATCAGAGGCAGCCAGGCGCGTCATCGGCTCCGTATACATCTTCAAGAAGGCGAGCGTCAAAAACAGTCCACCAAAAATGGTCACGCCTGCCAGCGCCGGGGCCAACCACCGCCGAATGTGTAACTGTCGCCAAACGCCATTTGCTCCCGCCAAGGGGCGCTGCAGGAGCGCCACCGCAGCCACCCAACGCGTCCCCGCTGGGACGGATAGAGTGAGGCTCCTCACAGCTGCCACGCGCGCGTGCAGATCGCTCAATAGCACGGCGGCCAGCACCGCCATCATCGGAAAGATGGGCAATTGATAGCGCGAGAACTTCGTATAGAAGCTGCCAGTATACCCGAAATAGATGACGATCCATGAAAGCGGGATCAATAGCACGTCATCCCACCGCCGCCAACACCGCACGATGGCATAGACCACGCCCGCGCAACCTGCCAACGCGAGCCAAAAACCCAAGTCCCAGGTAAAGATATTCTTCATTTGATCGAGATAGGGGGTGCGATGCGCAAACTGGATGGTATAGGGAAAAACGATGGTGCCCTTGGCTAGCGCGCTTTCTTGATTGATCTGTGCCCAGAACTCTTTGCTATCCAGAAAGAGATAGGGCATGGTGACGGCAACGGTGAGGAAGGTCGTCACGCCCGTCAAGATCGCCCCAAAGAGCACATCTGACCAGCCATGCAGCCCAATCTTGCGCCAGCGAATGATGAAAGCGAGCAGGAGGGGGACGACGAGCGGCGCGGCACTGACCTTGCTGGTGAGTGCCAAGCCAAACGCTATCCCTGTCATCAGGGCCCAGATCGCGGTGGCGCCGAGCTTGGGCAACTCTGGTTCACTCCCCGCTGGCTGGTCGCTGATATGCGGGCGCTGGAAGCCCGCCAACCCTAACGCGCCAAACAGCGTGAGCGTGACGAAAAACGTCATCACCGTATCCACCGCGTAAAAGTGCGCGAGTTGCACCTCAAAAGCGGTGACGGCAACAAAGGCTGCCGCGAAGACCCCCCACCAGCGTCCCGCCAGTCGCCGCGCGATCAGCCCCACCACCAGCACGGTGCCTGTATCGAAAAGAGCCGACAGCACCCGTCCGATCAAAGTGAAATGATCATAGTCATCAAACGAGCCACCATCGGTTGGAAGGCCGTGCCAACTCCCCAAGAAATGGGCCAACCCATGCGCCACCAACGCGAGCAGATACAAAGGGAAGGAACCATACGCGAAGAAGTGGGGGTTCGCAGGATCAGTCACAGGATTGCAACCAGCCTGCACGCTCTGTAATCCTAAACACTGTGCCTTTAGGATAATCTCGCGCTCATCTGGATGAAGATGGTTATTGACATCCCAGTTGAGGTTATAGATACGCAGCATGAAAGCTAAAACTGTCACTCCCAGCAGGACAAGCGCCGACCAATCAATCGGCCCAGGGTGCGTTGTGATACGGAGATGGCGAATCAACTTGGGACGAGTGGCATCAGCAGTGGGGAGAGCATCGGCGGGGGCATCGTTGAGCCGCATTGGGCGGTTCCTCCTGGTGGGCGTTTCGGCTCATCGCAGTGATGGGGCAGATTTCGGCTCAATTGTAACATTGTCGGCACCCGCGTGCAACGCTCCGACCCGCGTGGGCTATCCGAGAACCGGCGTGGGACGATTGCATCGTGGGTGGTAGTGTGGTATAATAGATGCATATCCTTCCACTACATAGGGAAGGTCCCGGGGGTGCTGGGGCTCGACAGGTAGGTGTAGGGATCGATTGCAGGTCGAGGTGTCAGTGTGCAATCTCGTAAAACAACTGACAAAATTATAGTTGCCAAACCCAACTATGCTGGCGCAAGCCAGTTCGCTTTCGCTGCTTAATACCCAGTGATGCGCATCCGTCCGTCCTCATCTCAGCGGGCCGGGGCGCGGGTGTCACTTAGCTGAGGGGCTGCGGTGCCGATCGCTCACTACGCACCGCCTGAGATCAGGGAGCATGGCTTGAGAGAATCCCGCCGATGGGAGTCCCACAAGCGTCACCAAATCATCGGATAAACCTGTAGCACATCGGTTCAGGCGCATATTTGGACGGGGGGTTCAACTCCCCCCCATCTCCACCCTAAGAGGTCAGGCCTAGCCTGGCCTCGTTTTTACATCAAGCAACGTTGACCACTTTTTTGACCACTTGACGAAGAAAACAACTGTTCAATTTGAAGCTCTGCCATTAAGGAGACAAGTCATGAGAATAATGGTGAAAATTGAAGACCAAGTAGGAAACGCGCGAAGAGCTTACATAGATAATGAAGTAACTCTAGGACAACTCAAAGCAGCGCTAATCGATG
Organism: Ktedonobacterales bacterium; assembly: GCA_013815535.1. Lineage (GTDB taxonomy): Bacteria > Chloroflexota > Ktedonobacteria > Ktedonobacterales > JACDGC01 > JACDGC01. Next base: position 4,149 of record JACDGC010000090.1, on the reverse strand, counting down.
TATCTAATTACCCACAGACTGATTCGCAAGGGCGTAAACTACATTATGAACTTTTGGTTAACGGTCAAACTCGCTCAGATGATGATTCTCTTGACGATATTACTGATGGAGCAGTTATAGATTTTCGGCCACAAATGTTTGCTGGTGGTGGAGGTTCTACTGTTGCACCTCCTTCACTTGAAACAATACGTAGACTGACTACAGCCAACATAGAAGATGCTCGTGTATTTCTATCTTATAGAAGACAGGAGACAGAAGACTTATGTGGAAGAATCTTTGACCGTTTATCAAAAGATTACGGTCAAAAACAAATATTTAGAGACTTAAACTCGATCCCTCTGGGAGTCGATTTTAAGGGCTACTTGCAAAAAGTTATAAATCAGTGTGCAGTTATGCTAGTTTTAATAGGGATGGAATGGATTGCTATCAAAGATGAGTCCGGTATTAGAAGGTTAGATGATCCAAACGATTTTGTACGGTTCGAGGTAGAGATAGGAATAAACTGTCATATTCCGATTATCCCTTTATTTGCTCATGGCGCTGTGATGCCTAAATTACAAGAGCTTCCATCTACAATCCAACAGTTAGCTTACTTCAATGGTATTTCAATCCACTCTGATCCTTATTTTCACTCGAACGTAGATATGGTGGTTCAAAGAATCGACCAACTGTTGAAAAGTCGGAACTAATTTGTTTTAGTTCCGACGTAGTGAACACCTAAGTATTTTGCTCATCCAATAAACGATCCATCGAATCTGCGGCTATCTCATGCATACCCGGCAAGACATGAGCATAAATGCGCAAAGTGATGGAAATATCGGCATGCCCTAACATCTCGCTAACAACTTTAATATTGACACCGTCGGCTAAGAGTAGGGTAGCACAGGTGTGTCGCAAATCGTGGAAACGTGTATCCTCACTAATACCCAGTTGTTTGAGACGTGGCTTGAAATGGCGCTTGACAAAGTTATCAGGGATGAGGGGACGCCCAAAATGATTCGGAAACACCAAATCAAACGAGCTATCCCACAATTCCCCAGCCTTCGTTTTTTCTTCTCGCTGGCGTTCACGATGACGAGTGAGCGCATCGACTACATTTTGTGAGAGCGCAATGCGACGACGAGAAGAAGTCGTCTTAGTTTTGCCGATAGCACGCCCCTTCTCAGCCTCTTTCAATCCAACACGAACGACCAGCGACTTTTTGGCTAAATCGACATCCGGCCAACTAAGCCCAAATATCTCCCCTTCACGCATGCCGGTTGTGAGAGCTAGCACAAAGACTGCTTCAAACTTGTCACCAAAAACGCTCGTCAGGAGTGCCCGCGCTTGGTCCTTCGAGAGAGGAATCATTTCATGATGTCGCCGTCGAGGTGGAGAAACCATCTCCGTCACGTTGCGTTGAATCAGTCCCATTTTAAGAGCATCTTTCAATGCGCGGTGAAGCGCTGAGTGCAAATGAAAGACGGTCGTAGTAGATAAACCATCTTCTTGGAGCTTTGTATAGAGCTTCTGCAACTGCTGAGGAGTCACCTTAGTTAGCTGCACTCTACCAAGAGCGGGAATGATGTGCGTCTGCGCAAAGTTGCGATAACGACGATAGGTACCAAAATCAACTTGCTGCTTGACCACTGGCAACCATGATTCTAGGTATTGGCCGAGCGTTTGCCGCTCGGTCACAATTTGTAAACCCGCCTCCTTATCTCGCACGATTTGATTAACCTGCTGCCGAACCTCATCGCGTGTTTTGCCGTATACTATCTTCTTCTTGCCACTGTCGAGCAAGACACGACCTTCCCAACGTCCATCCGAACGTTCACGAATAGTGCCTTCGTTCTTTCCTCGACGCCTTGCCATAATGTCACCCCCTCTTTATTGTGCTTGCTGCTGTTTAAGGCTTTCCACGTATGCTTGCAATGCCGCAAGTGGGATGCGCCGAGCATTCCCAATTTTCACGCTGTCAACCTTGCCACGCATGACCAAATCGTAAAGGAGCGTGCGACCTATGCTGAGCAATTGAGCTGCTTCTTCGACCGTCAAAAGTAGCTTGGCTGTCAGTGCTTTTGCTGAAGTTGGTTGCATGGCTAAGCTACCCTCCACTTTTCGACTACGATGCTGACTCATGCACGTCCCCCTTTGCTCCTCGCACAACTTTTAGAAACTCTAGCGGTGCTTTGTAGGGCAGCTTCTTCCCAGCCATCCGCGCCCGTTCGCGCACATCCTCCGCGAAGTCGCGCCCCCGCTCGTGGTCCCGTTCCGCGATCCGGTCGAGAAAGGCCGCGACCTCTTGTGCCAACGACGCGGGCGCTTTGAGATAGGCTCCCCGCTGCGTCGCTAGCGACACCAACAGCCCCCGGACTTCGGCATCTAACTTCTCTAGGTCCGGTGATGCCTCCCGTGCCCGTTTGAGCGGCTTGGGCAGCCCTTGCGCAAACGGTACCCGCTGGACGACTTCCCACAGTGGATCAGTCGCCCACCGGGTCTGATTGCTATCACCGCCTGGAATCGCCAAGCGCATCCACCCCCGCCCCGTCACATCGGGTAAGAGGTCATATTCGGGGGGAAAGCCCACCCCAAAACCCCACATCTCGCCTAGATGCTCAATGGCTATATAAGGGTCGTCGTACCAGCGTGCCCCCTTCTCCGTGCCGTAGGCGACCTCTAACTCATTGAGGATGCCCCGCCGATAGCGGATTTCAATACGCGTCAGCCGCATCCCTGGCTCCCAGCCCCCTGCCTTGTGGATCTCGCGCATCCAGGGCTTCTTGCGCTTGCGCTCTTCGAGAATCTTGTCGTACCACGCCGCCGAGAGATCGCTGGCCGGGGAGAACCCGATGCCCTCCATCGCTTTACCCCGCCAATGCACCTTGGCCCCTTCTGGGTGCCACTGCGTCGTATCCTGGGCCTCCTGGTCGTCATCCTCGCTTTCCTCGTCCTCTGGCTCGTCGTCGCCCCAGTCGGCTTCGAGGTATGGCTCCTCTGGCTCGGCCTCCTCCTCCCACCCTGGCGGGGCCATACCCTCGTACAACCACTCGTCGTCGTCACTGAGACTGGGAGATTCGTCGTACAGACTGTCATCGAGTGCCAGATCAGCATGCGAGGGCAGGTGCACACTCCGCTTGATCGAGCGGGTCACCACATTGGGCAAGTACGCATCGGTCAGGGGGAAATGCGCGATATCGGCGCACAAGTGCATTTGGCTCATCTGGTACCGCACCTGAGCCACTGCTTGGGGATCAGCCCACAGCAACCGCACGGACTTTTGCATCAAATCTAGCGAGACTTTGGGGCCATTGAGCCACAACCCTTCGGCGAGGAAGTGAAACGCCCCGATGATGCCGTTAAGCGGCTTCTTACGCAAGCGAATTTCGATAAGGTCGTTGCGCAGGATGTAGCCCCAACTCACCCCACCAGATTGCCCAGTGCCCTTGCCGTTGGGTTGCAGCGAGAGCACCTTGCCCCCATACAGCCAGGGCGTCTCTATCGTTTTGTAGTCCACTTGGGCACGGGCTTTAAGTATCGTCAGGGCTTGCAGCAGGAGCAGCGGCAAATCCTCCCCCTCCGTCAACACATTGACGTACATGGTATCAATCCCAAAGTCCACCACAAAGGGCGTACCTTCCTCCGTCTCAGGGGCGACCGGCGGGCGTTCAGTCGGGGGCAACCCTTGGGCGAGGCGGTCAAGGATGCCCGGCCAACGAGGGGAGAGCTGCCAGCGGCAATCGCTGTTGCGATGGCGCACGAGGCGACACTCAGCCATGTTGCGCAGTAACCGATAGGACATTGGGGGATCATCGGGGAAGGGGGCCGTGATGCAGCGCTCTGGCTGGGCATCCAAATAACGGCACACTTCGGACCAATGCTCCCAGCGCTGGCGAGTGAATGGGCCTATTTGCTGGGTCTTTTTCGTGCGACGCACGGTAGTGCGTTTCGGTTTGTCCATCATGTCCTCCTTAGATTACTCGTGATCGACAGAAAAACGGCTTGCAGCCCAGGCGTAGAGCGGTGCCAAGGGCCAAAAATGTCGATGTAAGTTTGATGATGCGTGATACTAATATTGCGGCTGCGCCAGCAGCAGGTTGTGTCCGCTCGCTCGCAGTCGCCGCCACGCGGCGACATGCGCCACCGCCAAGCGGTGGGCGCTCGCTCCCC
>JACDGC010000844.1 GCA_013815535.1 Ktedonobacterales bacterium | reverse complement strand
GCATCGGTGCGGGCGACCAGCAGCGTTGGCACGCCCAGCACATCCGCTGCCAGCCGCGCCGCGACCAGATGCTTCACCGCCTGTTGCGTTGGCACCAGCACCTTGCCGCCCATGTGGCCACACTTCTTCTCGGAGGAGAGTTGATCTTCGAAATGCACGCCCGCCGCGCCCGCCTCGATCATCGCCTTCATCAACTCGAAAACGTTGAGGGGGCCGCCGAAGCCCGCTTCGGCATCCGCGACGATGGGCGCGAACCAATAGGTGTCGCCCTCGCCCTCGGCGGTCTGGATCTGGTCGGCGCGTTGCAATGCCTGGTTGATGCGCTTGACGACAGCGGGGACGCTGTTGGCGGGATAGAGGCTCTGGTCGGGGTACATCTGGCCCGCCAAATTGGCATCCGCCGCGACCTGCCAGCCGCTGAGGTAGATCGCTTTCAGGCCCGCCTTCACTTGTTGCACGGCTTGGTTGCCCGTCAGCGCGCCCAGCGAATGCACATACGGCTCATCATGCAGCAGTTGCCACAGCCGCTCGGCCCCCAGCCGTGCCAGCGTGTGCTCCACCATGACGGAGCCACGCAGCCGCAGCACATCCATCGGTGTATAGGGGCGCTGGATGCCGGCCCAGCGGGCGTTTTCTTTCCATTCGCGATCCATAGCGGCGATCTGTTCTTGTTTGGTCATAGTTGCGATCTCCCTCGTCTGTGCGACGGTTATAGTGCTCCCTTGCCGTAAATGGCAACAGGGCGCGAACGCTCCGGCGGTCAAAAAACCGGAACGCGGCGACACGCGGGCGCGTGCCGGTGCTACGCAGGTCTGTGGCGACCACAGGATATGCCGTGGTCTGTCAACGATCTGTGGGGCGATTCAATTGTGGGTGAGTGGTTCAACGCACGAGGTAATCCGTTGCGGTGCGCAAGGGATTGTCGGGGAAAGCATGCGCGTTGGGAAAGTGGGCACCACTGGCCCAGACTTGCCGCAACTTGGGCGCATGCCTCGCGTTGCGGGGGAGATCGGCGCGCTCGGGCGAGCGCTGGTGACCAACAGAGGGGCGCTGGGGCTTGCTGTCAATCACCGTGTTGACGCGCGGCTCCATGGGGGGCATGTCGTTGCGACCATTGCGGTGACATACGACATCTGTCTTTGTTTGCATATTGTCTTGCGCTGCAAACACCATGGAGCGATCGCCTTTGATCACTGGACGCATGGGTATGGCTCCTCGTTCTTTCGGTCAAAACCGCGACCGAAACCGGAGTATTTCGACCCCTTTGTCGAAACAACAACGCGACCGCATCGCACCTCATCAGCAGAGGGGATGTGATCCCAACGATGTACTATGAACGAGTATACCAGGAAAATGCCGACTTGACCATATTGCCAGGGACATATTTCATAAGGACAAGAGGGAAGAGGGTCTCTTGGGCTCATCAGTGATCTTACACCTGCAAAGAGCCATCCGGCCATGGTGTGTGGTATTCAGTTGATACCACCATTTCACCACCGCCAATGGATGCTGCTCATATTCTGCCATCGAGATGGCAAGCGTGTGACCAACTTTACACCCTTTTGATGAGCCAGCCAGGGAATTGATGTTATAATCTTAAACAAGTTGCCCACACGGGTCGCACGCGCCTCGTTTTGGGCATACACGTCAAACGTATGATGATGGATGACGATAGATGGCAGATCTCCCTTTTCCGCGCCGGATCGCCCTGCTGGGCAGCACAGGCTCCATCGGGCGGCAGACGCTGGACGTGGTGCGGGCGCATCCCAACCACTTCCAGGTGGTGGCGCTGGCCGCGCGCAACAACGTGGCGCTGCTGGCCGAGCAAGCCCGCGAGTTTGCCCCCGCCCTCGTCGCCAGCGACGCGGACGACCTCGCCGCGCAGGGGCAGTTGGCGGAACTGCTGCCGCATGCCCTGCGTGGGATGGATGGCTTGCTGGCCGTCGCCACCCACCCTGATGTTGACATCCTCGTCACCGCGACATCCGGGTTGGTCGCCCTCCAACCCACGCTGGCAGCCATCGAGGCAGGCAAAACCATTGCGGTTGCCAACAAAGAGACGCTGGTGCTGGCAGGCCATCTGGTGATGCGCGCCGCGCAGGCACGGGGGGTGGACATCTTGCC
>JACDGC010000843.1 GCA_013815535.1 Ktedonobacterales bacterium | reverse complement strand
AATGCTCCATGCCCCAAACCTTCCTCGTTGAGAGAGGCCAGGGGATGGAGATCCACATGGAGGAAACGCATGCAAGGGCAATTTCGCGCACGGCTGGCGGTGTTGGCACTGAGTCTGACGGCCACGTTGGCACTCGGTGGGTGCCGCACCGTCACCAGCATCGTGCCAGCTAGTGCCATGAAGGTGAGCATCGACATCAAGGACTTTCACCAGGGCAAAACACAGGTGGGCATCCATTTCGCGGATGGCGAAGGCAACACGATTGAATTCGTCCACGGCGAGACGATCACGTGTGATGGCGTCTTCCTGGCCTATGACAGCAATCTCTTCGCCAGCGCGGTTGGTTATGGTGCCTACACAGGTGAGGTGCCCTTGCAACCAGCGGGCGGCAAATACACCTTGACCTTCAAGCCCCAAGGGAGTGGTTCTGCCGCTGGCACCCCCGTGACAGTCGCCGTCGCGGTGGTGGATGCCCCCGTCACCATCAGCCAGCCCGCTAGCGGTGCAACGGTTGCCATCCCCACCAGCAGCCCACTGGCAGTGCGCTATAACGTCAGTGGGCTGCCCAGCACCGGGATATTTGGCATCGTGTTCGATAGTCGTGCGCACTCAGCCTCGGCGCTCACCTTCAATGAGCCGGGGAGCCTCAGCTTCAAGGCAGAAGATTTCCTGAAGTTCGCCCCCGGTCCTGGCACGGTCTCGATCTCACGCGGCACTGGCAGCACGCAGGGTGGCAGCGCCTACGCTGAGTTGAAGGTCAACTACGAGAACATCACCACCGAACCAATCACCTGGCAATGATTCGGTAGCGGAGGAAGATAAGAATAGCATTGGGGCCATTCTAACGACTGAATGGCCCGTATATTTCGTCTCAACTTCCCACATTGATGCGACCACAGGTCCAGAGGTCCCAATAGGGTGCCGATTTCCCGCCACTGATAGTGTCACCGAAATCGTAATAAAGGGCCTCATGGCCATTTGCCCATGTCCAAAACGTATGGCTGCACCCTTCATTCTTGTCGGTGGTGGGGTTGTAGCGATGCCAGCCCGCACCAGGCAATTGGGCAGTCATGAAGGCATCAATGCTGGCTTGGGTTCCGCCAGGAGTGCAGAGTTGGGTGACAACTTCGCCAGCGGCACCATTGCCTCCGTCGCTGAGGGTGTCAGGGGGCAGGGGGATATTTGTCGGCGCTGGTCCATGCGAGGTGATCTGGCAATCCATTGCAGTGATGGTGGGCGTACCTGACACGGGCGTGTTCCCCAGTGCCACGGTATTCGTGGGCGTCGGGTGTGCATTGAGGGCCTGTGTCGCGGTGGGACTGCTAGAACCAGGGCTGGCACCGCCCGGCACGAAATGACCAAAGAGCAGGGCAAAGCCGACGACCACGATCAACAGCACAACGATGGCGACGAGTCCGCGCTGATCGCCACACGAAAGAGCCATGCCAAAGGACGTTCATAGGCGCGGATCTCATCGAAATGCTGCCAGGCACGCAAGAAGGTTTCTTGCGCCAGTTCACTCGCACTGTGTTCGTCACCCAACATGCGCCACAGGTAACTGGCGATCTGCCGGTCATAACGCAAAAAGAAGGTCTCGAAAGCCACCGCCCGTTCCTGTGCGTATGGCTGTGGCGCTGATGAGAGTGAGGAAGCGTGGGCGTGCCACCCGCGCATCAGCCAGACGATCCCCCTCTTGCTGGAGAAGGATCCGGGTTGGCGCTTGGTTTTCCCTCCCAAAATGAATTGCATGCCGCTCCGTCTCCTTCGCTTGTTCGCCTCTGAGAGATGCGTCCTCAGCACCGCGTCTCTCAAATAACATCCATGAATGACGCAATGGTAACGCGAATGCGGGAAAATCGATTGGGGCGGAGAGATTTGTAAGAAATGCGCGCATTCCTCATAATTGAGGTCCCCCTTGCTTGGCACTGGTCCTGTTTATGCGCTATACTTGTCTATTGAGGCTAGGACATTTGGGTTGTGTAGGCTTTCTCCGCTTTTTCGAGAGAGCAGGGGGTATTATATGGGATTGTCGCTTGCTGCGTTGACGGTGCATCTACCAACGGCTACCGTCACCACCATCATTCTTAGTCTTGGCTTGAGTGCCTTGGGTTTTTTCGCGGGGGGCT
>JACDGC010000089.1:3425-10182 GCA_013815535.1 Ktedonobacterales bacterium | reverse complement strand
CCGTGGCCCTCCTCCGCGTATGATTGCCCGTAGCCGAGCACCCTTTCCCCATAAGCATCATAAACTGACCAAGACGACCCCAAGGAGGATGACGCCAATGCCCACCCACTGGCGGACCAGCAGTTGCTCGCGCAGAAAGATGCCCGCCAGCAGCACCGTCACGGCGCTGAAAAGCGACGACAACACATTGACCGCTGCCACGTCACCCGTGGCCAAGCCCGCGACATTCGCCACATAGCCCAAGGTGTCGAGCAGGGCGACGCCCGCCAACGCGCCCCACAACCACGTAGGCAAGACGGCGGCACGAGGGCGGGCATCGCCGCCCGCCAGCACCACGACCCCCATCAATGAGGCCGCCGTCAGGCGCACGACCCATACGGGGGCAATGCCGCCCAAGAGGGGGGTGACGCGCCAGCCAAAGAGCCAGAACGTCACCCCAAAGAGGAGCGAAGACAAGGCTGCCAACAGCATCGCCTGGGTCGCGCCAGCTTTGGTGATGGCGTGCGGTGCCGCCGCGCCCAAGGGCGTGTCGACCCCCGCGAGGGTGTCTGATGCGGCTCCTGCCGCCGCCAGCCCCACCCCCACCAGCGTCACCACGATGCCCATGCCATGGAGCGCGCTCAGCCGAGTGCCTGTCAACAGCGCCAGCACGACCGCGACGGCGGCATAGGTTGCGGCGATGGGCGAGACGACTGAGATGATGCCGATTTCAAAGGCTCGATAGAGCACCAAGGAGCCGACCGTGCTCAACAACGCCGCCAGCAATGCCCAGGCCCAGCCCTGCCATCCGACATGTGCGTGCGTCGCCAGGCCGCCTGTCGCCAGCAACAACACGGTCAGCCCGACGAAGCCCAGCGCTTGCATGCCCAGCAATGTGCGAATGGTGCCGATGCGGCGCGTGACCGAACGTGCCAACATATCTGCCCCACCCCAGCAGAGGGCCGCCGTCAGGCCGAATATGACGCTCATTGGCCGCTATCCACCGATCATCGACATGCTGCGTTGGGTGCGGGTGAACTGGCCATCGTTGATGTGGTGCTTCAGTTCTTTGTGCCACACTGCGGCGCGGATCGCCGCCGCCAAGTCGTCATCGCTGCCACCATCGCGCAGGGTCGCCCGCAGGTCCGTTTCCTCGTGGGAAAAGAGGCAGGTGCGCAGCCCCCCCTCGGCGGTCAGCCGGATGCGGTCACACGTGGCGCAGAAGGGTTCGCTGACGGGATTGATGAAGCCGACCTCACCCACCCCATCGGGGAAGCGATAGCGGCGCGCGGTTTCGGCGGCATCGCCGCCTGTGATGCGCACCATTGGCCCATACTGCGCCTCGATGATGGCCAGGATCTCGGCGCCCGTCAGGATGTCTTCTTTGCGCCAGATGCCATCGGCGTCGAGCGGCATGAACTCGATCCAGCGGATGACGTAGGGCTTGCGACGGGCGAGCGCGGCGAAAGCGAGCACCTCGTCTTCGGTGAAACCACGCATCGCGACGGCATTGACCTTGATGGGGGTGATCTGGGGGAAGGCTTCGAGCGCGGCCAACCCTGCCAGCACGCTATCCAGCGCATCGCGGCGCGTCAATTGGAAGAATTTATGGGGGATGAGCGTATCCAGGCTGACGTTGATGCGGGTCAGACCCGCCGCCGCCAGTGGCGCGGCCAACTGCGGCAGCCGCGTGCCATTCGTCGTCAGGCTCAGCGAACGCAGACCAGGGATGGCATGCAGCATCCGCACCAACTCGGGCACGTCGCGCCGCACCAGCGGCTCGCCCCCTGTCAGGCGCAGCTGTTCCACACCCATGCCCACCGCCACGCGTGCCACACGCGCCAATTCTTCATAGGTGAGGATGTCGGCCTTGGGCAGCCAGGGCAGACCCTCCGCGGGCATGCAGTAGACGCAGCGAAAGTTGCAGCGGTCCGTGATGGATAGGCGCATGCTTTTGATGCGCCGTCCGTAGCTATCTGTGAGTACGGTCATATTTCCAATGCCCCCCAGCATATTGTACACTATAGGGGCGAAATAATGGCAGATGGCGTCGCGGCGACAACCGTCAGGAGGCAGTGGGGATGCAGACGTGGATCGAACGGCACCAATGGCAGACAGCCCTTACGGCCTGTGTGGTAGCCCTGGTGTTTCTAGGCGTATTCATTGGCATGGCCGTGCCCGTCGCGGCAGCGGCCCAACCTTCCTATTGCGGCGAAACCCTGCGGGGGCAGGACCGCACGAGTCTGCCGGGCCACCTCATCCCCATCTTGCGCGGCATCGTGCCCCTGCGGTCAATGGATTGCAAGGCCGTGCTCTCGCTGACCATCACGCTGCGGGCGCGCAACACGGCGGATCTGGCCAGCTTCATGCAAGCCGTCAATGATCCTAAATCGCCGCAATACCACCACTATCTTTCCACGCAGGATTATGCGGACCGATTTGGTCAGACGCCCGCTGCCATCGATCAGCTTACGGCCTATCTGCGGAGTGCGGGCTTCACCATTCAAGAGGTCACACCGAACCGCCTGTCCATTCGCGTCAGCGCCACGGTGGCGGCCATCGAGCGGGCCTTCGCGCTCCATCTGGGGCTTTTCCGCTTTGCGGGCCAGCAGGTGCACGCGCCGCTCGAAGATCCCTCCATCCCCGCCAATTACGCGGCTGCCATCCAGAGCATCGCGGGTCTCAGTGACCTGCCCGTGGCTTTCGTGCCGCGTTACTCCTAGCGCAGGCAGCGCACGCACTTTCCTCACCTCCGCGCCTGGACGGCTCTTTCAGTCCTTGGGTACAATGGGGATGAGGAGGGGGTTCCCACGAGCGCAGCGGAGGCGCACAAGCCAGGGGGAGCGTGAAATGAGCATACTCAGCGGCGCACGCATCATCGTCGGTGTGGCCGGGGGCATTGCGGCCTATAAAGCGGCGGATCTGGTCAGCAAGCTCACGCAGGCGGGCGCGTTGGTAGATGTCGTCATGACGGAGCGTGCGCGTGAATTCGTCGCTCCCCTGACCTTCAGTGCCCTCAGCCAACGGCCTGTGTGGGCCGACCTGTGGGAGCCCACTGGGGCGGCGGCAGCACGGCACATCGATCTGGGGCGCGCCGCCCAACTGATCTTGGTGGCCCCCGCGACCGCCAACGTCATTGCGCGGCTGGCCCATGGCATGGCCGATGACATGCTGACGGCCATCGCGCTCGCCAGCAGCGCGCCGCTGGTCATCGCCCCCGCGATGGAAACCCACATGTTGGCCCACCCTGCCACGGTGGCGAATCTGGCGACGCTGCGCGAGCGCGGCGCGCATATCGTCCCCGCCGAGCCAGGGCGTTTGGCCTCTGGCGAGGTTGGCACGGGGCGGCTCCCCAGCACGGCAACGCTCCTGGGCGCGGCACGTCTTGTGCTAGGGTCAGGGGGGGATTTGCAGGGGCGGCGCGTCGTCGTGACGGCAGGTGGCACCCAGGAGGCGATTGACCCCGTGCGCTTCATTGGCAATCACTCTTCGGGGCGGCAGGGGTTCGCCCTGGCCGAGGTCGCGCGCGATCGCGGGGCTGCGGTGACGCTGATTGCCGGGGTGACGGCCCTGGCAACGCCCTATGGGGTGACGCGGATCGACGCGACCACAGCGGCAACGATGCGTGACGCGGTGTTGGCGGCCTGCGTGGGGGCTGATGCGCTGGTGATGAGCGCGGCGGTGGCTGACTTCGCGCCTGATGCGGTCGCCGAACATAAGATCAAGAAGCGTGAGGTGGCAGCAAGGGATGGGGCCGATATGACGTTGCGATTGCGGCGCACGCCCGACATCCTCAGTGAGCTAGATGCCGCGCGGGGGCAGTTTCCGGGGTTGGTGCGCGTTGGTTTCGCCGCCGAAACGCGCGCCGTGCAAGCGGCGGCACGCGACAAACTCGCCCGCAAGGGTTTGGATCTGGTCGTGGCGAATGACGTCAGCCAGCCCGCAAGCGGATTTGGGTCGCCCACCAATGCGGTGTGGCTGGTGCGGCGCAACGGCGAACTGACCGAGTTGCCCTTGCTGCCCAAAGAGACGGTGGCCGAGCATATCTGGGATGAGGTGGTGGCGCTGCTGCCGACCCGTGCGGCACGGGCATAGCGGCGAAGACGGGCAAGCAGCCCAACAACCGGGGAAGGAATCATCTATCATGCAATATGGAGCCAATATCGACGATCTATTGTCGCCCCTCAAACAGCGATTGCACATGCTGGAAGAAGAAAACCAGAAGTTGAAAATGCAGTTGCACCAAGCACGCGCCGAGGTCGCTGAGCTGAAGAGTGGCCAGGGCATCACCGTGTTGGTGGGTGGCAAACCAGTGGCCACGGGCACGAATATCCCGCCTGAAGTTCTGCCGACGCGCACCCCTGCGCCGGGCTATGGTCGCGCCTTCGCCACGCCTGCCATCCTCCATGACCACCGCCCGCCAGATGTGGTGCCGCTGCCCCACGCGCCAGGGAACTACCCTGCCACCGCCCGTGGGAGCCAGGAAGCACCAGCGAGCAATGGGCGCAATGGTGAATTGGCCAAGCATTTTCTGGAAGATTAGCGCCCGTGTAGTGAGGCATCTGGCAGCAACTGCTCAGGGTGCGCGCGTGGCGACACCACCCCCAAGGTGGCACGCTCCAGGGCGGGCACACCACCCTGCACAAGCTTCTGGATGGACTGCCACCAGCGCTGCACACCAGCGCTGCGCGCTTCACGCGGCTGCATCTGCTGCTCGACCCGTGCACGGGCCAAGCGGAGTTGCGCCATGTCATATTGGGTTTGGCGGCGCACGTCAGCCGTCCACCGCTCAAGTTGCTCATATTTATAGCGACTGATCATTGTTTCGCCTCCTCATCCACATTCCCCCATAAAACAATACCCCTCGATCATAGTCGCGTCGCACCCTTTCTGTCAAGGAAAGCGCCGCATCATCCTATGGCCCGCCGCTTTGTTCGTTGCATCCGCCTAGCTTCGCCAGAGGTTGTCTGGCCCCCTTGCATTCACTCTGGTTTCTCAGATACAATTGAGGTATGCCAAAATCATTATTGCGCCAACAACTGAATCTCAGCGAAGCAGTTGAGGATTATCTGAAGGCGATTTATCACCTGCGCGAGGCATTGCTGCGGGCAGGTGAGGCGCAACCGCGTGTCACGACGATGGCGCTCGCGGGCGCGCTGGGGGTGGCCCCTGGCTCGGTGACGGGCATGATCAAGAAATTGGCTGACGAAGGATTAGTGAGCCATAAGCCTTATTATGGGGTTGAGTTGACCCCAACTGGCGAACGCTTGGCGCTGGAATTGGTGCGCCATCACCGCTTGCTGGAACTCTATCTCACCCGCGTCATCGGCTTTGGTTGGGATGAAGTCCACGACCAAGCGGATGCCTTGGAACACGCCATCTCTGAGGAATTCGAGGAGCGCATCGATCTGCTGCTGGGCTGCCCCACCGTGGACCCGCACGGTGATCCCATCCCCACTAAAGAGGGTGAGTTGGTGATGCCCACGGCCCTGCCGTTGAGCGCTTTCGTGCCGGATGCCGCGCGCGAACTGACCATTGTGCGCGTGCTGACGCAAGATGCCGAACTGCTGCGCTATCTGGGGCGTTTGGGGTTGGTGCCGGGCGTGCATGTCACCTTGCTCGGGCGCGAACCCTTTGGCGGGCCATTGCGGCTGCGCCTGAGTGACGCGGCGGAGTGCGTAGTTGGTCCCCTGGTGGCGGCGGCGTTGGCCATCGCCACATCAGAGTCCATTCTGGCTGAGGCCATGTCATCATAACCACACAAAGTGGTGTGGGTAGCGCGGCGACGGCGCTTGCCAGCAGGCAGGCTAGCTCATGCCGCAGCACCCCACCAACGGGCGCCCTATGGGCAAACAGCGGGTGTGTCGCACAACCTGATCGGGATGCGACACACCCTGGAATAGTTATACAGAGGATTGATGCCATATGGCCAAAATGAACATGCCAGTCAAGGGGATTTTACCCTCGGTGGCCGACCGCGTGGGTGACGCAGCGATGCTGCGCGGTGCCCACGCATCGCTGGCTGGCAAGCGCACTGGCTTTGCCAAGATCTTGCCCTTTCTCGGACCTGCTTTCATCGCGTCAGTGGCCTATATGGACCCTGGCAACTTCGCCACCAACATCGGGGGCGGCGCGCAATATGGGTATACTCTGCTGTGGGTGGTGACGGCTTCGAGCCTGATGGCGGCCTTCTTGCAGACGCTGTCAGCCAAACTCGGCATCGCTACAGATGCCAACCTGCCCGATCTGTGCCACCGCTATCTGCCGCGCAACCTCAACATCGCGTTGTGGGGCATCTCGGAGGTCGCCGCGATGGCGACGGATATCGCGGAATTTACCGGCGCGGCGCTCGGCATCTATTTGCTCTTTCATCTCCCGCTGTTTCTGGCGGCGCTGTTGACCGGGGTGGCGACCTTCGCCATCCTTTCGCTGCAACAGCGCGGGATGCGCAGCCTTGAGATTCTCATTGGCGTGATGGTGGGCGTCATCGCGGTCGCCTATTTGCTGGAGACGATCCTCGCGCGCCCGGATTTTGGGCAAATCGCCGTTCACGCGGTCGTGCCGTCGCTGCCGACGGGGGCCATCTTCCTTGCCGTGGGCATCCTTGGGGCGACGGTGATGCCCCACGTGCTCTACCTGCACTCGGCTCTGATGGAGCAACGCGTGCCCGTGAAGACGGCGGCGAAGCGGCGCATCCTTTTCAATATGGAGCGCATCGACATCATCATCGCCATGACGCTGGCGGCCTTCATCAATGGCGCGATGATGTTCATGGCTG
>JACDGC010000089.1:0-3415 GCA_013815535.1 Ktedonobacterales bacterium | reverse complement strand
TCATGGCTGCCGCCGTCTTTCACGCGCATGGCCGGGGTGATGTGGCCGACCTGACGACGGCGTATGAGACGCTGACGCCCGCGCTCGGTGGCGCTGCCAGCGTCATCTTTGGCATCTCGCTGTTGGTGTCGGGGCTGTCGTCTTCCACGGTGGGGACGATGGCGGGCCAGGTGATCATGCAAGGCTTCCTCGGCTGGTCCATCCCGATCTGGGTGCGGCGCGCGCTGACGATGGCTCCGGCGCTCTTCGTCATCGCGCTGAATGTGAACCCGACGCAGGTGATCATCTTGACCCAAGTGGTGTTGAGTTTCGCGCTGGTCGCGCCCATCGGCACGCTGCTCTATTTCACCGCGCGGCAAGATGTGATGAAGGGGTTGGTGAACCACCGCGTGACCACGGTGGTGGGCGTGCTGATCGGTGTGGTCATCGTCAGCCTGAATCTGGTGTTGCTGACGCAAGTCTTTGGGCTGCTGCATAGTTAAAGAAAAACCCTTTCCCCATGCGACGCAGGGAAAGGGAGCAACGGGCGGAGGAGGTGGGATTCGAACCCACGGTGCTATTCACACACACGATTTCCAGTCGTGCCCACTAGGCCACTATGGGACTCCTCCGTGGCGAGACGACAAAGGGGGCGCCCGCGCGAGCGGTGCGGCCCCTTAGCCTCTGGCGGAGAGAGTGGGATTCGAACCCACGGTACCTGTTAAAGCACACTGCATTTCGAGGGCAGCTCCTTAAACCGCTCGGACATCTCTCCGTGAAGCAGTATAACACATGCGCTAGGCGAGTGCAAGAGATGGGCGTGCTGGCGGCCGCGACGAAATGCAAGCAGGCAAAAATCGCGCGAAGTAGCCCGCCATGATATTGACAATCTTCGATGAATGCATTATACTAGCCTCATGAAATCACCTGTGGTTCGCGCCATCCCCATCCTCAATCAAGAGATCTGCACGCCGAGTATTGCAGGTGCATTGCTGCCACCAGAACACGCTGAACGGCTGGCGGATCAATTACGTGCGTTGGCAGACCCCACACGGTTGCGCATGTTAGATCTGCTCATCCGACAGGGCAATGCTGTGTGCGTTTGCGACATCACCGCGCAGTTCGACCAGCGCCAACCAACCATCAGTCACCATTTGCGGCTCTTACGCGAAGCAGGGCTGGTGGATTGCGAGAAGCGCGGCGTGTGGGCATACTATTGGGTGACGGAGAAGGGCAGACAGCAGTTGGCGGCAGTGAGTGCCCTCAGCTAAATTTTTTTGCACGCATTCATCGATGATCATCGATATTTGATGAAGGGAAAACACCTCATGGCAACTGATGCACAGCGAACCAAAACCATCACAAAGCGCGTCAAAGCGCGCTACGCCCAAGCAGCCACCGCAGTGCAGGCGGGCAATGGCACGGCAGCGACCTGTTGTGGCGACGAAGGAAATGTCATCACGGGCAATTTGTACGCCACTGAACAAGCCGCGACGTTACCGGAGGATGCCGTGTTGGCTTCACTCGGCTGTGGCAACCCCACCGCGCTCATTGAGTTACGCCCGGGTGAGGTGGTGCTGGATCTGGGTTCGGGGGGCGGCATCGATGTGTTGCTTAGCGCGCGTCGTGTCGGACCCAGTGGCCTCGCCATCGGTCTTGATATGACGGAGGAGATGTTGGCGCTCGCTCAATCGAACCGAGCTAAAGCGGGCGTGACGAACGTCATCTTCCTTCGTGGGCAGATTGAAGACATCCCCTTGCCCATGAACGCGGTGGATGTGGTGATCAGTAATTGCGTCATCAACCTTGCGGTGGATAAGGGCCAGGTGCTGCGCGAAGCCCTGCGCGTGCTCCGACCCGGCGGCCGCTTCGCCGTGGCGGATGTCGTGGCCGATGGGCCTATCCTCGCCGATCTGCGGCACAATATGGAAGCCTGGGTGGGGTGCCTAGCGGGTGCGCTCGATGTTGCTGATTATCAACGATTGCTCGCCGAAGCGGGCTTCATTGACATCAGCATCGACATCACGCGGCGCTACACCGCTGCCGAGGCGGGTCTGGATGCCACGACTCTGCCGCTGGGGTGGGAGGCCGGGGATGGGAAACTCGCCAGCGCTTTCGTGCGGGCTACTAAACCGCTGGCAGTTGTTTCCCCGGTGAAAAAGAAGCGCGTAGTGCTGCCGCTTGCCAACAAGGGCGGCGCATGCTGTGGCTGACGCCCCAATCCACACAGCCACTGTTCCCCTGGTACCGCTGCCCGCGCCAACTCTGTTGCCTGCCTTAGTGGCCGAGGCCATTGGCACGTTCGGCATCGTCTTCGCTGGCTGTGGGGCCATCATGGTCAACCAACTTTCGCATGGCCAGATCACGCATGTGGGCGTGGGGGTGGTTTTTGGCCTGATCGTGACAGCGATGATCTATGCAACGGGGCATCTCAGTGGTGCGCATCTGAATCCCGCTGTTACTCTTGGCTTCGCTGTGGTGCGGCATTTCCCCTTGCAACGTTTGTTTGCCTATTGGCTGGCGCAATTCAGCGGGGCAGTGGTGGCAGCGTCGCTGTTGCGGCTGTTGCTGGGCAATGTGGCCCAGGGCGGCGCGACCCTGCCCTCTGGGAGCGCATGGCAGGCGTTCGGCTTCGAGGTCATCTTGACCTTTTGCTTGATGTTCGTCATCATGGCCGTGGCGACCGATAGCCGGGCCGTGGGGCAGGCGGCAGCGCTCGCCATTGGCGCGACGGTAGGGCTGGAAGCGCTGTTCGCCGGGCCGATTTCCGGCGCATCCATGAACCCCGCACGCTCATTCGCCCCAGCGTTACTAAGCGGCACCTGGACCGCGCAATGGGTGTATCTGACCGCGCCCTTCCTCGGTGCAGTTCTCGCCGCTTTCACCTATAGCTGGCTCCGTCTCGCCAGCACAGAGAGCAAGGACAATCACGCATAATGCAACACGTCTTATTCCTGTGCACACATAACTCTGCCCGCTCACAGATGGCCCAAGGGTTGCTCAATTGGCTGGCTTCAGACCGCTATATAGCGTTCAGTGCGGGCACTCATCCCACGCAGATCAATCCCTTTGCAGTGGCAGTGATGGGGGAACTGGGCATCGATATCAACGGGCAGGGCGTCCACCAAACGACAGATTACTATAACCAGCCATTCGATCTCGTCGTGACTGTCTGTGATGACGCAGCGGAGGAATGCCCTATCTTCCCGGGCGCACGCCAGCAACTACACTGGAGTTTCGCGGACCCCAGCGCATTCATTGGTGATGATGCAGCCAAGTTGGCTGCATTTCGTGAGACGCGTGATCGCATCTTGGCACGCCTGCGCGCGTGGCTGGCGGGGAACGCGGGCTAAAGCGCTCGGCTAGTCGTCAACAATCGCTCATGTTGGGCGCATTTCGCGCCGAAGCACGCATTTCAACCCCGACCACGTGTCGT
>JACDGC010000842.1 GCA_013815535.1 Ktedonobacterales bacterium | reverse complement strand
GCGATGAACCTCTTACGCTTGATCGCCTGGCAGAATGATATCCCACTCGCACGGACACGCCACTCCCCATTTCTTCTGCTCATGCAAGCTACCGGCTAAACCTTTTTCGACTTCGCCACCAGTATCTAAGTCCAGGATATCCTCCATCGCCCCTACGAACGCACCGACTGCGGTGGGCAGACACCAGTGGGTGTGTCGCCAGGGGTGAAGGTCGTTTTTTTGAGCAGTCGATGCCCGGTATCAAGGGAAATATGCGCCACCTAACCTCATTCGACCGCTTTAGCCGCCAACAAACGCACCGTCCAATGATCAGGGCGGGGGTACAGGCGACGGCGATCAAGTGCGCCGTTTGCTCGCCGCTCAATGCGCTACGGCGATGCTCCTGCACCTTGTCGTGCAACACGCGCTCCAATCCCCCTTCCCGATACCGCCTGCGCGCATTCCAGACGGTGGCGGAGCTCACATCCAGCGCCTCAGTAATAGTCGCTCAACGTCCATCCATAGGCGGGCTGCATCAGGATGCGCGCTCGTGTGAGTGGGCGAGCATTGGCTTGCCCTCGGTGCAGCAACTGTTCCAGTTGCAAGCGGTCTCCCTCACTCAGGGTCAGGAGCTGCGCATGTCGCATGGCTTTCTCATTTTGTCCCAGTACACCTGCAAACCTAACCCAACACAACATTAGCCGTACAGTTACCGCTCGACTCGCTTACTGGTGATATCGAGGTGACACACAGAGCGCTAGGAAGCATGGATGGACCAACCGTGATGGCGGCACTGTCATGACCGGGGCAGAAACGAATCAGCCGCCTGTGCACCATCTCGTATATGTCGTTGCCTATGCTCCAGATGAAAAAGAACCAGTGCTGGAATCTCAACAACCGTTTCCCGGCAACCGATGGACTCAGCGCGATCCAGCCATCTTATCTTGAAAACAAGCTTTGGATCGAGCCAGATGCCTTTCCGCAATACTTCGTTGATGCTATTGCGGTGGAAGAAGCACGCGCACTGGCTGCATCGCAAAGACCCGTGGGAATTCCCTACAGTACTGAAAAGATGGGCATTCCAGCATGGCGCTCGATTCCCGCCTATTACATCGTCTCGGAGCAAGACCGGACGGTGAGTTCTGAGCTAGAACGCTTTTTTGCCGAACGCCTGAAAGCCACAACAAGCACCTTAGCAGCCAGTCACACTTCGCTCGTGTCACATCCACAGGAGGTTGCGCAGGTCATGCTGAAGGCGGCGCAAGAGATCTAAACGACGAAGAGGGGATGAGCACGGTCGCTTACCCCTCTTCACACAATAGGGGATAATCTGCCTTGAATTCATGGGGGCTGCATTAGGGGTATACCTGGGTATCTCTGAGGTATGGAAAACACACCATCCATCGTATGATCCGTCCCCACCTAAAGTGAGGATTCGATATCCTTGCCCCCTCTGAGCATGGCAAACTCGCCCATCAAATAGCTCTTCATAACAACAGCCAAAGCACTGGGGATGAATGACGTCGCTGATATCGTACTCCTGATTAATATGCTTCTTTGGCGAGCCACTTCATGGCATATGGGGCCAACACGACCTCTTCCCCAGCAGGGTAGAGATCTATGCTGAGCAGATCATGGCATGTGTATGGGGGCAGTGGAATGGTCTGAGCAGCGGCACTGACATTTACCAGCACCAGCACCTCGGCGGCAATGCCACGTGTCAGCGCGACCACCGCATCATTCCCCACGTCGAGCCACTGCGTCGGGTTGGTCGCCGCAAAAAGTGGATGCGTTGTGCGCACCGCGATCATCCGTCGAATGGCGCTGAAGAGCCGACCGGCGCTGGTGGCTGGGTCGTGGCGCTCTGCCAGGTGGTGAGCATCAGCGCGGGGGCGATGCACCCAGCGGGCGTCATTGGCTGTGGCAACATCTTGCAGATAGCGATAGTCATTCAGCGTGCCCACCTCATCACCCAGATAGAGCAGCGGAATGCCCCCCGCGGCCAAGGTGATGCCGATGCTGGCCACGATGCGGCGCAGCGCCAGTTCCATCGCCGCCGCGTCGCCGGTGCGTTGCGCGGCCTCTAGCCCCGCCAGCGAGGCAGTGGTGCCGCAGATGCGCATGTCGCCATTCGCCGCGTTGTAGCCAAA
>JACDGC010000841.1 GCA_013815535.1 Ktedonobacterales bacterium | reverse complement strand
CCTACTCGCCTATCTCATTCCCAGTCGCTTGGCGAGCAGCACGGCTGGCACGGCATCGGACCCCCAGAAAACGGGATGCCCTTCCGCCTCAGCCCGTCCAGGCTGGTCAGCGGCGAATACTATCGTCACGGAAGGGCAAGAGGGCACGACTATCCAGGCCCATGTCGGTGACACGATTGATTTTCGCCTGTCGGCCCAGAAATTCTCGTGGAACTACGTTCCCTCAGCGGATCGGTCCGTTGCGGCACAAACACCCGCTGGATATTACGATCCGGGTCTCAATGATTGTGTCTGGCGATTGAAGGCCACCGCTGCTGGGCAAACGATCGTCGCCTTTGATCGCCGCATGCTCTGCCCACCCCATACCTCACACATCTGCTCCGACATCGTCATCAGTTGGCGCTATGTGCTGAATACGCAGTAGCGGCTGGCGTGCCGCGTGGGCGTGTGCCTCCTATGAATACCTATATCAGGGGGTCCACGGCGCTTGGCGTTGGCCGAGGCGGCGTTGCACCGCGCTGGTGTCGACCTCTGGCATATGCAGCTTGACCAGGGCGACGCACTCTGTGACCAAGGCTTCGGCCTCATCGATCGCGCTGGCGATGTCAGCGTTCACGAGCCGTTCGAGCCGCGCCCCCAGATCGTGTGGGGCCAGGGTGAGGGTTGCGATGAAATGGTGCATCTGCTTGAGTTGAAAAGGTGTGTAATAGCGCTGGTTGAGGCCCGCCAGCACACCCAAGATGTGATAACCGGTTTCCCCGAGGATTTCGCGGGTCCACAGGGTGGCATCACGCTGCTGGAGGAAGGCGCGTCGATACCACAGGGGGAAGAAGCTCAGATAGTGCTCGACCATCGCCTTGCCAAGGGCGGGGGGATACGCGCGTGCCTGCGCTTGCCACTGCTCGATCATCTCACTGCCCGCCAAAGCCCGCCCGCGCAAGAGGCCCGAAACGGCTTTTTGGAGCGGGGAAAGGTCAAGCTGCACCAGCACCTGTGTCAACGTGCCCTCCCAACTGGCGATGGTCATGTGGGCGATCTGGCATTCCGCCCCAGCCACGCGGAAATCCTCGGCACAGTCATCAGCGGTGGGTGGGGCCAAGAAAAAGGCGTCGCGGGCGTCCAAGCTTGCCTGCGCTTGTGTCAATTGGGCGGGGGTGGGCAAGACATCATAATACATACTCATGTCGATATCCGAGAAACCATCGCACGTTCCATCTGCCAGCGAACCCGTGAGGAGGATCGCCTGCGGGTGGGTGTGCGTGCTATATGCCTGTGCTACGCGGTCTGCCAGCGCCAGGAAAGCGGTGTGTAAAGAAGTGGCCATGGGGGATGCTCCTTTGCGGATAGGGCGGCCCAATGAGCAGGATGGGTGATGCGTCGCCGCCTTGCCATCAGCATGACCCATGGTTCGTGCCAGGGGAGCTGTTCTGGGTGATGGAATAGCTCCCCTGGTGGTCAATGACCTCAGAGCGGCGGCGCGGCGGGGTAGTCTTCGCGGTTCCGCACTTGGGCTTCGATGGCAGCCATCAGCGCCAGCACGCGGTCCTCGCGCCACAGCGGAGCGACGACCTGCACCCCCAGCGGCAGCCCCGCGCTGCCGCGCTCCACGACCAGCGCCATTTTTTCCACGCTGTCGCGCGTGGTGGGGCGGTCGCTCTCTTCACCAGCCCGCACCCGTGTGACGGGGACGACCCCGCCCGGAAAGCCGATCAAGTTATAGATCATGCTATAACTGGCGGCGAGTGATACCTGGGTGGAAGCGCCATGCGTCAGCGCGGGAAGCGCATGTGGTGGGCAGATGATGGCGTCGAAACGCCTCGCCGCCAGAGCGGTGAGGAAGGCGTCGCGCACGGCGTTGCGTTCTTGCGTCAGCGTCCAATATTCCGTGGCGGTGCGCGGGCGAATGTGCGTGGCGGCCATCGCCGTGCGTGCCTGGCCACTGGCGCGCAACAGTCGCACCGCAGCAGGCCGCACTGCCCGTGGCAGATGCGCCGCCTGCATCAGCGCGGCGATCTGAGGCGTGGCTTTGTCGGACCCCAGGTTCGCGGTGTAGGTTTCGCCGCCATCCGCCCCCAAAATGCCCACAAAGGCGGCCATGCCGCGTGGCACATCGGGCGGGGACCAGTCTTCCAC
>JACDGC010000088.1 GCA_013815535.1 Ktedonobacterales bacterium | reverse complement strand
CCCTCTTTGGGACGCGGATAGATGAAACCGCCGCCACGGTTCACGCGGCGTTGGGCACGGCCATGGGCACGATGCGACGCCTGGGTGGGCCGCTCCTCATCCCGTTCACAAGCCACCTTCCGCTGCCCGCCAATCGTGACTTTCAGCACGCCAAAGAGATGCTCGATCAGATCATCCTGCAACTCATCGCGGCGCGACGCCAAAGTGGCCAAGACACCGGTGACATGCTCTCACTCTTGCTTTTTAGTCACAACGAAGCGGGCCAAGGGCTCACGGATGAGCAAATCCGCGACGAAGCGCTGACCCTCTTCCTAGCCGGGCACGAAACCACCGCGAATGCCCTCGCCTGGACGTGGTATCTGCTCAGCCAACATCCGGCGGTCATGGCCCATTTGCAGCACGAACTGGCGACGATCCTCAGCGGTCGCCCGCCAACATTAGCCGATCTGCCCCAACTGACCTATACGCACCACGTCATCAGCGAAGCCATCCGCTGCTATCCGCCAGCGTGGCTCATGGCTCGCCAAGCCCAAGAAGACACCTTGATCAATGACATGCCCATACACGCGGGCGAACTCATCATCATGAGTCAATATCTCGTGCATCATGACGCGCGCTGGTATCCGAACCCCGAATTATTTCAGCCCGAACGCTGGGCAACGATGCCCAGCGACATGCCGCGATTCGCCTATTTCCCTTTTGGTGGCGGACCACGACTCTGCATCGGGGAGCGTTTCGCGTGGATGGAGGCGGAACTCGTGCTGGCCACACTCGCCCAGCAATGGTCGGCGCATCTGGTGCCAGGTTACCCCGTCGTGCCACAACCCTTGGTCACATTGCGCCCTAAATATGGACTGCACATGATGCTCACTCACGTGCCGAGTTGACCCGCTGACTATGATGGTAAGGGGGGGGATGAGCCATGCGCACCAGCCTACAGGGCCACTACCGGCGTTGGCGCCAGTGGCGCATGTACCCCGATCGCCCCTTCTTGCTGTGGATCGCCCTTGAACTCGTGGGGGTCGCCGTCGCCATTTCCGTCGTGGAATATCTGGCAGGGTGGGCAGACGGCACGCAGCGCCGCATTCCGTGGCTGGACCTCACCACGCCATTGCCGTTGCCCGGCATCTTTGCGGTGGTGCTCTTTTGGGGGCTGCTCTGGCTGCAACCGCGTCTGTGGCCCTGGCCACAGTGGCGCGTGCCCCTGTGGGGAGCACTCGTCGTTTGCTATGGCCTGCTCAGCGCCACGACCGGGCATTTCTTGCTGCTAGGTGCCCTCATCAGTGGCTATGGTGTACTAGCCTATGCCCGCGTGACGCGCTCTGCCCGCGAAAGTCGCGCCACCGTGGCGCTGCTGGTTTGCACGGTGGCCCTCGGCAGTTGGCACAACGCCACCATGACGTTGGCGCAATTCGGCATCTGGCTGCTGGGGGTAGTCTTCGTGCAAACCTTCACCGGCTTGGGACTGCGTGAACGCGTGGCCCGCCAACACAGCGAAAACCTCCTCGCGGCGTTGGAACTTGCCCATCAACAACTGCGGGACTATGCCACGCAAGTTGCCGAGAACGCGACCCTGCACGAACGCGAACGCCTAGCGCATGAAATGCACGATACCTTGGTGCAGGGGCTGGCCGCAACAGTGATGCACCTGGACGCCGCCTTGGCCACACCCAAGGATACCCCAGGGGTGGCGCATGATTTGATCGTGCGGGCGCACACTCTCGCGCGTGAGACCATGCGTGAAAGCCGCGCGGCCATCCTAGCACTCGCCCCAGCAACCTCCCTGCCGGAGCGCCTGGCGCTGCTCGGGCAAGAGACCACCGTGGCGATCTCCGTCATGCTGGCCCCCGAATGCCGCTCGCTGCCGCCTGGTTTGACGGAGGTGTGCTGGCGGGTCTGCCAGGAAAGCGTACGCAACGCCACCACCCATGGGCAGGCACAACACATCCAAATCGAGATGACGTGTGATGCCAAGCGGCTCTACTTAACCATCACTGACGATGGCCTCGGATTCGCGGTCGGGGAAGTGCAGCGCCCCACCGACCAGGGTGGATTCGGGCTGAGCGCGATGCGCCAGCGCGTCGCGGACGTGGGGGGCACGTGCGACATCATCAGCGCCATCAACGCCGGAACCCAGGTCGCCGCGACGATGCCATTTCCCCACGAGGTGCGCCTATGATTCGCTTGATGCTCATCGACGATCACCAGATCATCCGTGAAGGGTTGCGCGCGATGCTCGCGACGCGCCCCGATGTCACCATCGTCGGTGATGTGGGCAACGGAACCGACGCATTGCGCTTGATGCGCCAACTCACGCCCGATATCGCCTTGCTGGATCTGGAGATGCCCGGCCTGGATGGCGTGGGCATTTTGCACGCGATGCAGCAAGAAGGGCTGACCACGAAGATCATCGTCTTGACGGCGTTTGGCAGCGACGAACACATCTTGCGCGCGATTGGGGCGGGTGCCAGGGGTTATCTGCTCAAGGACGCAGGCATGGGCGAAGTGATGCAGGCCATCGACACGGTCATGGCTGGCGGATCGCTCTTAGCGCCCCACGTCGTCGGCAGAGTGATGGCGTCGATGGGTCAGATGCTGCAAACTGGCACGATCCCGGCGACCTTGACCGAGCGCGAACGTGCCATCTTGACCCGCAGCGCCCAGGGCCAAACGAGCCGCGCAATTGGCGATCAGCTTGGGCTAGCCGAGCGCACGGTGAAGTTTCATCTCTCCATCATCTATCAAAAATTGGGGGTCACCAACCGCACCGAAGCAGTCGCCCAGGCACTCCGTAGCCATTTGATCACGTTGCCTGACTAAGGCTGAGCAAGCGGCTGCCACTGCCACAACCCAGCAGCAAACATTGAGTACGCTGAGGTTTTTTGGCGGAGATGTTGCCGTGAGCATGGCTGTTACGTCCTAAAAAACAAGAGCATCAGTCTTGCCCAAGGGAGTCACCACGTCATGCAGCCACAGCCCACCTCAACTTTCACCATCATGACCTATAACATTCTCATCGGCGGCAAAGATGGACGCATCCATGCCACTGAACGCGTCATCCGCGAATTGGCACCGGACGTGGTGGGGGTGCAAGAGGCGAACGATCCCGCCGCCATCCGCGCGCTGGCGAAGCGCTTGGGCATGCATGTGGTGGTGGGCTATTCGACGGGCGGCTATCATGTGGCCCTCCTCAGTCGTTGGCCCATCCGTTCCTGGGTGAACCACGGTCGCCCCATCTTCCAAAAAGGCTTGATTGAAGCGATGATCGATCTGCCTGGCGAGGCCCAGCCCTGGCACGTCTTCGTTGGCCACCTGACGGCGGATTTTTATAAGGGCTATGGCGCGGAACGGCAGCGTGCGGCGGAGATCCGCGCGATCATCGAGTGCATGGCAACGGCACGCATGTTGGGGCGACCGCATCTGTTGATGGGCGATTTCAACGCACTGGCCCCTGGTGAAACTTTTGATGCAAGCGGCTTGCTGGCCCGGGTCATCGAGCTAGACCGCGAACGCGCCCGCACGAAAGAATCGCTGCCAGGCCAGCCCCACCTGGGCTACATCATCCCGCCCATGTTGCATCCATTGCTGCCTCTTGTGCGACAAATCCCCAAGTCACGCAAGCTATCCGCGCTGTTTGACCGCGCGGTGAATTGGTATCTGCCCCGGTTGGCGGTGCCCCACTTGCTGCGCGCGGGCTACACCGACTGCCTGCGGGCCACGCACCATCTGCGCGACATCCCGCCAACCTGTCCATTGCCAGCCCCGGCGGGGCGCATCGACTACCTCTGGACGGACCCCATCCTGGCTGAGCGGCTGCTCGCTGCCGAGGCCGTCGTCGATGGTCCCGGTTTGCCCGTGAATCTTGCATCAGACCATCGACCAGTGCTGGCCCAATTCACTCGCGTGCCCGCGCCATTGGCAGCTACAGAGGCGCCCACCACCGAAGACCTGATGGCTGTCTCGCGCCACTGAAGCGCGTTTCACCCTAAATGATAGCAACCAATCATCTGAACTGAGAAATATCCGTGACAAGATGGTTAGTGATGAGCACATTGTCATTCAACCAAGTGGCGTCCTGATAAGTTTATCCCTTTTCATACCTCCTTGATGAGCCAAACATTGGCGCTTAGTGTTGCCTTGGCAACAAAATATAGCAAATGTTCTTCTTGGGTAGTCCCCGATAATCGGACGCGGAGGCAATTATTAGGCGAACCCCAAAATGCCGTATGTGCCGCGTTACTCTAGAGTGTGGTACATTGCCACCGTGAGGGAAACACAGAGCGCCAGTTTGTAAAGGACATCATGATTATGTCGCATCGCTGGCCGCCCTCAGCTACAAGCGCCATAAAGGAGTTGACATGGCCTCAAAAGCCTCCCCGCGCTCGCTGATTGTTGCTCAGACTGACCCCATCCGCATCGTCCCCTTGCATCTGCCGAAAGAACTGACTGACCCAACACCAGAGGTGCAGGCCAGCGCGGCCCCACCACAATTGATCTATAACGGTGGGCCCTTATTAAGTGCGGTCGAAGTTTTCACCATTTTTTGGGGATCAGCCTGGAATACCGCCCCCCAACAAGCACTAATGACGACCCTCAACCAATTCTTTGATTTTGTGTTGACCAGTGAACTGCTCGATCAGCTCGGGGAATATAGTGTCCCGCCATATCCCATCAAACACGGCAAACGCACCGGCACGGTGGTGATCACAACTCCTGCGCCTCGACACGTTGTCAGCGATACCGCGATTCGACACATGTTGCAACAAGAGATTTCCACCAATCGCGCCCTTCCGTCGCCCGGTGCCAATACGCTGTATTTTGTCTATTTGCCCCCAGGGGTCGTGGTGGTTCAGGGGGGCAGTCGGTCGTGCAGCGCATTTTGTGGCTACCATGACGCGATCAATGGGCAAATCTTCTATGCAGCTATGCCGTATCCCAATTGTTCAGGCTGCTTGGGAAGTTTATCCGTGCAAGATGCGCTGACCTCGACCAGCTCCCACGAATTATGCGAAGCCATCACCGACGCGATCCCCGGCCAAGGCTGGTATGACGAAGCCAATGGAGAGATTGGCGATATTTGTGCCTGGAAGACGAAGAAACTGGGCAGCTATCTGGTCCAGTTAGAGTGGTCCAATACGAGTAAGACATGTAGCTAAAAATGGACATGTCTGCACAAGCTTTGGGATTGCCAAGGCTTGTGATGGATTGAATAGCTTAAGTTGCTAATCGTGTAAATCCCAAATTGCTTGATCCCCTGTCAAGTAATCGGGCTGAAAGGAAAAGGTGAAACTTTTCTGCGTCTTGGGGACCGCATAAGTCAATTGCCCGCGAAGTAGCCCACCAGGGGCAACAGTCCCATCTGGAGGCGTTGCATCGGTGATGATCGTCTCATTATACTTCTGACCTGTCGCATCCTGAATAGTAAAATCAAGGAAACTGGAAATCAGTTGAGCTTTGGTAGATGTGTTCTTGAGTGTCACATCTACCACCACGAAGATGTGACCTGTTTTGAGGGTGTCAAGTTCACCCCCTTGGCTAGTTTTCACGCCGTTGATAGTAACAATAAAATCACCAAACTGTACTTCCTGCCCTGCCTTGAAATGACTTGGAGGAGTAGCGGTAGCAGAAGTTGTTTTGGTACTACTTGATGAGGTACCTCCAACAACTGTGCCAACCGTACTGGTCTCACTGCACGCGAGTAATACTAGGAGTGCTCCCGCGAGGGAAGCAATAAATATAAGGGGTGATGTTCGACTTGCCATAGAAATCCTTTCCACAGTGATGCTCTCTTTTCATTATACAAGCCTGTCAAAATGAAAAAAGTCAGAACAAATTACGATGATGCTTGTCTTAACCATGGTTTCACTGAGCATATTGTTCTTTTGTTTAGGGTATAGAGTTATACAATGGTCTTAGAAGACACTTTTTCCAAGGTCGTTGTGTTTGTCATCATGCCACATGGTGCAGCGGAGTTGTCGTCAAAACTGTCATCTGTTGTGATTTATGGCGATGTGACACCTTTGGTACCCTCCGATCATCCGCTTGGCACGCAGAATGGTATCATCTGTGAGAGATTCAGTGCTGAGGATGGTGGGAATGCGGTTGGGTTTAGTGGCAGAGCGGTTGCTCGACTGGGTGGCGCTGGCGAGCGGGCGCGTGCCCACCCCCATCATCGATGCCCTGCCGGGGTTGATCATCGCCCGCGCGTTGATGGCCGCGACGCGACTTGGCATCTTCGACGCCCTCGCTGCCAGCGCATTGCCTGCTGAGGGCCTGGCCACCCTCTGCGCGACAGACCCTGTCGCCACCGAGAAACTGCTGAACCTGTTGGTCGCCCAACGCTATCTGCAACGAACGCAGGGGCGCTATAGCCTTACCGCAACCGCGCGGCGCTGGCTGCTCCATGACGGCCCCCAATCGATCCACGCCTATCTGCGCTATAACGAGTTACAGTGGGATTGGCTGGGCCGCACCGAAGCCTTTGTGCAAACAGGCAGACCAATTCGCTTTCACCAAGAGATGGCTGCGGCAGATTGGGACCTGTATCAGCAAGGCATGTTGGCGATCGCACGCCTGACCGCGCCCGAGGTCGCGTGGCGAATTCCAGTTCCCTCTGGTGCTAACCAGTTGCTCGACATCGGTGGCGCACATGGGGCATACTCCGCCGCGCTCTGTCGGCGACATCCGCACCTTTCCGCGACGATCTTGGATCTGCCAGAAGCCATCGAGTATGCGGCCCCCCTGTTGGCCGAGATGGGCATGGGCGAGCGCGTGCGGCAGGTGGCAGGCGATGCACTGACGACTGATTTGGGCATAGCACGCTATGACGTGGTCTTCATTGCCAATCTCGTCCATCACTTCGACGCCGCCACCAATTGCGCGTTGATGCAGCGTGTCGCCCGTGCCCTCGCGCCTGGCGGATTGTGCGTCATCCAAGAAGGCATTCGTCCGGGGGAGGCAGAGCAGCCCCGCCAACTAGAAGCGTGTGGCGATTTTTTCTTCGCCCTCACGAGCGAAGCGGGCCTTTATTCTTTCGCTGAGATGAGCGCGTGGCAACGGGCGGCGGGCTTGGCCCCCCTGCACCCCATTCGGCTGCTCACTGGACCAGGGCAAGGCTTGCAGATGGCGCACAAACCCACCGCTACGCGCCAGCCTCAGCGTCGCCGATGACCAGCAACGGTTGGCCCTGATTGACGGCCTGACCCGCCGCCGTCTTGATGGCGCGGATGACCCCCGCGCGGGGCGCCAGCAGATCGTTTTGCATCTTCATCGCTTCCAGGATGACGACGCGTTGACCACGCTCCACCGTCTCGCCAGTGGCGACGAGCACGCTCGCCACCAAGCCCGGCATGGGCGCTTTCACCGTCGCCTCGCCATGGTCGCCCGCAGCTTTCGCCAAACCAGCCAGGGCATGGCGGCGTGCATCAGCCACGGCCACGCTACGCGGGAGGCCATCCAGCAAGACCTCGAAGGTCTGACCATCGCCGCCATCGTCGTTGGGCACGCTGCGCACAAAGACCTCGAAGGAACGCGCACCAATTAACAGGCTATAGTGCCCTTTGGCGATCTCGACGCGATCCACGGCGACAGGCGCGCCATTCACCTGCACGCGCCAGCCCTGCGCCTCGTCGCGCTCGACCTCGATTTGATACGAGGTATCGTCAACAGTGACGGTGTATTGCATGCCTGCTTGCTCCCTGGCATCATCTTCTCGTGGGTAGTGTACAACACCATCTCGGCGACTGCTGGCCCGCCCTCAACCGCCGACCACGATGGGAAGCTTGATCTGGGTCGTCTGGCCCCCCGCCGTAATCGTTACGGTGGCGCTATAGGTGCCTGCGATGACGGTCACGTCCGGCGTCAGTGTGACATCGAGCGTGCTGGGGGCGGTGGCGCTGAGGCTCCCGCTGACAGGCGCCACCGTCACCCACGCCAGATCCACCGTCGCCGTCCAGGTCGTCGTGCTGTCACTGGTGAGGGTGATCGCCTTGGCGGTGGTGTTCGTGCCCGCGACCGCGACTTTGAAAGTGGTATCAGGTTTGGTCAAAGCCGCAGTCACACGGGCCGCTGACGTTGACTTGATGCCAAAGAGCGGTGCCAAGCGGCTATGCAAACCATCGCAGAGGTGCGCCGGGCAATATTGTGGCGCGGCGACACTCAACAGACCAACGTTGACCAACAGCACCACGAAGATGATGGCGGCCAAAATCGCCGGGAGCCGCGAACGCCGCTTCTTTGTGTTTTTGGACGCGGGGATGACGACTGAGGGGCGCCCACGATCCTCGGCACTCGCCATGCGTCCACCCATCCGCTGTGCATCGGGCGTGGCGTTGCGCCCAGTGGCGTCATACGGGCGACCACGCGCGGGCACGCGCTCACTCTCCATCTCGCGCGAATAGCTGGTGTCGTCGCGGCGATAGCGGTCGTCGGATTCGGCCCAGCGGTCACGGCTGGCCGGACGCGACGGCGTCCGCATGGAGGGCACGGAAACACTGCGCGAATCGTCCCAGTCACGCACATCGCGTTCGTCATAGATGGCGGAGCGGTCGGTATAATCCCGGCTGTCGTCACCTTCCCACCAATCATCACGGCGGGGGCGGGCGGCGGAGCCCGTCTCGATGGTTGGCGGCGCGACGATCCCCGATTCCTCACCCGCCAAGATGCGATCCACCATATCCGCCGAATGGCGCGCGGTTTGGAAGTTCGCCGCGTCCAGGTTGGGGGGCTGCGGCGTGCCCCGCGCGGGTGGCGGCGCCGCAGGCTGGCTATCTGGGATCAGCCATTGGAGCGATTGGTCTTGCCCTGGCGCGCCCATCGGCGGACGGGCCTGGGGCGGGAGCGGCTGTGAGGGCACGCGCGGACGTGAATTTGGTGCCGCGCCTGGGGGTGGCACCTGGCCAGGAAAGAGCGGCACGCCCGCTGGCCCCATGGGCGGTGGCAACATCGGCGCGCCATAGGGCATGTTATTGGGGCGCGGCGGCATCATCTGACCCGGCATGGGACCATACGCCGGGTTGGGGCGCGACGGCACCGGCGAAACCACCCCCGGCGGCATCTGCCCCGGACGCACCACTGGCATCGCTCGCGAGGGCAGATCATTGGCCAGATTTCCCGCCTCGACGATGGCCCGCGCCATCGCCACCGGCGATTGAAAACGCTCAGCAGGATTTTTCGCCAGGGCGATGCGCAGCACCTCATCGAAGGCTAACGCACCCTCAGCGACTGGCCCGTTCAGCGTCCGCAGCGAGGGCACCGGCTGGCGGTTGTGGCGCGAAAGCACCTCGAATGGAGTCTGCCCCGGAAACGGCGGCTGCCCCGTGAGCGCATGAAAAAGGATCGCCCCCAGGCTATAGATGTCGCTGCGGGCATCCACGAACCCTTCCATCTGTTCGGGGGCCATGTAAAACGTCGCCTCGGCACTGATGCCCGATTGCGTCAGATCGACTTCGCTCACTTGCCAGAGCTGACCAAAGTCGCCCAACATGCAGTGGCGGCCCTCGAAGAGCAAAATGTTGGTGGGCTTCAGATTGCCATGCACCATCCCGTGCTCGCTCAGATAGTGCAACGCGTCACAGACCTGGCTGAAGAGTGGTGCAACGTCCTTGGGCGAGAGGCGACCATTGTTCAGCCGCGCCAGCAAAGAGCCTTGGGCCACCAGTGGCGTGACCCCAAAGATTTGGTTGCCCTGCTCACCAAAATAGTCGAGGGGCAACACGTGTGGGTGGTCTAGCGTGGCAACAATGGCCGCGATCGCCGCGAATTTCTGCCGCACTTGGGGCGAATTCGCCAAGGGCGGGCGCAGCACCTTCACTGCGAGTTCGCGTGGCTCGGTGCCGGTGCGGGCGCGAAAGACATCTCCGACCGGCCCCGCGCCCAGAAATGGCCCCAACTGATAGGCGCCCAGCATGCGCCCTGGCCCTTGCGCCCCCATCATAGATCCCTTGCCCCCGGTCGAAGTCGCATTCTCGGAAAAGGGTAGCAGGCATCATGCCAGGCGCTTCCCTCCCCCATCGGCGCAAGTATACCATATTGCCTGATCTCGCACTACCTAAATAGCCTATCAGGCTGGCAAGGGGCGCGCCGTGCCGACGTTAGGCCTGGTGCAAATGCCAGCCATCGCGGGCGATCATCCATTCCTCCTGCGCTTCGACGACCAGCGTCCGCACGCTGGCACCCGCCGCGCTGATGTCGACATCGGGCACCGCCTGTGC
>JACDGC010000840.1 GCA_013815535.1 Ktedonobacterales bacterium | reverse complement strand
GTTTCGTGGTGCAGCGGCGGCCCGTCGCCTGGCACCTGTCTTGGCCGACCAGTTGACGGCGTTGAGCCGCCAGGAGAATTGCTCCCTCTTCATGGTCGTGTTGGCGGCCTTCGACATCTTGCTGGCACGCTACTCGGGGCAGGAAGACTTCGCCGTGGGGACGGCGATTGCCAACCGCAACCACGCCGAGATCGAAAATATCATCGGATTTTTTGTCAATTCGCTGGTGATGCGTGCTGACCTCTCGGGCAACCCCACGTTCCGCGAATTGTTGGAGCGCGTCCGTGAGATTTCACTTGGCGCATACACCCATCAAGATCTCCCCTTCGAGCAATTGGTGGACGAACTGCACCCCACCCGCGATCTCAGCGGCACGCCCTTGATTCAGGTCATGCTGACCCTGCAAAACGCGCCCAGTGGCACGGTGGAAGCCGCCAGTCTTCAGATGTCATCCATTGACACCGAGATCAAAACCTCCAAGTTTGATTTGACGCTGTTCGTCATTGGCGACGATGATGGGCTGCTGCTCGATGTCGAATATAAAAGCGATCTCTTCGAGTCGGCAACCATCGACCGCATGCTGGCCAATATGGAAGTCTTGCTGAAGGCCATCGTTGCCAACCCTGATCAGCACATCGTTGATTTGCCCATTCTGGCGGAAGCCGAGCGCGCGCAACTCTTGAGTGCGCAGCATCCCGCCCCCCCTGCGGTGGCCCCCCAATGCCTGCATGAGCGTTTCGCCACCCATGCCGCCGCGCAGCCCACCGCCGTGGCGGTGGTGTGCGATGGCAAGCAACTGACCTACCAAGAATTAAACGAACGTGCCAACCAACTGGCGCATCATTTACGCAGCCTGGGGGTTGGCCCCGAGGTCTGTGTTGGCCTGAGCATGGAACGCTCGCTCGATCTCATCGTGGGCATCCTGGGCATCCTCAAAGCAGGGGGAGCCTATGTGCCGCTCGACCCGGCCTATCCCCGCGAGCGCTTGAGTTTCATCTTGGATGATTGCCATGCCCCCATCGTGGTGACCCAAGCGACCCTGCTGGATCGCCTCCCCGCGACGCGCCGCGATCAGGCGAGTGCCGATGGTGGGACCGCCCTACCGTTGGCCGTCTGCCTCGATGAAGATTGGCCACGCATCGCCGAAAAGAGCCTGCTGAACCCCGAAGCGGGCGCGCAACCAGCCAACCTGGCCTACATCATCTTCACCTCCGGCTCAACGGGGCAGCCCAAAGGCGTGTTGATCCCCCATGAGCAGGTCTCGCGCCTGTTCACCTCGACCGATGCATGGTTCCACTTCGGGCCCACCGATGTGTGGACGCTTTTCCACTCCTATGCCTTCGACTTCTCGGTCTGGGAACTGTGGGGGGCGCTGCTCTATGGCGGGCGGCTGGTCGTCGTCCCACGGCTGGTGGCGCAATCGACCGATGCTTTCTATGATTTGCTGGCGAGCGAGCAGGTGACGGTGCTGAATCAAACGCCCTCCGCCTTTCGCCAATTGATGCAGATCGAAGGCGAAATGGCCGCTCCCAAAAATCTGGCACTGCGCTATGTCATCTTTGGCGGCGAGGCCCTCAACATCCAAAGCCTCGAACAATGGTATGCGCGCCACCCAGATGATGCCCCGCGCCTCGTCAACATGTATGGCATCACGGAAACAACCGTGCATGTCACCTATCACCCGCTGAGCCGGGCTGACCTCAGCCAACCAACCTCCAGCGTCATTGGCTATCCCATCCCTGACCTCCAGGCATATGTCTTTGATGCCGCCTTCAATCTCGCGCCCATCGGCGTCCCCGGTGAACTCTTCGTGGGTGGCGCGGGGCTGGCACGCGGCTATCTCAATCGCCCCGACTTGGCGGCGGAACGCTTCATTCCCCATCCCTTCAGCAGTGAACCCGGCGCGCGGCTCTATAAGACGGGCGACTTGGTGCGCTGGCGGGCCGATGGCGAGCTGGAATATCTAGGGCGCATCGATCATCAGGTCAAAGTGCGCGGCTTTCGCATCGAGCTCGGCGAGATCGAAGCGGCCTTGCAGCAACACCCCGCCGTCAATGAGGCAGTGGTGATCGTCCGCGCGGACGCCATCCCCACCTCGGCAGAAGATGGCGAAACCCACGACCACAAACGGCTGGTG
>JACDGC010000839.1 GCA_013815535.1 Ktedonobacterales bacterium | reverse complement strand
TGACCGCACATCAAGATGCGTGGGGGCACATTACCCGTGGTGAAGAGGATGGAAGGCTTGCCGTTCGAGGTGAACATTTGGGTGTCGATGCGCGGCTTGCGTTTGATGACATGGGCGCGGGTCCATTCAGCGCAAGCATTGAGGGCATCGCGGTTATGCTCGACCGTGGGAAAGCGTACTAGGCCGTCTGTGGTCGTTGCCAGACGTTCGATCAATCGATCCATCACCAAAACTCCACCTGCGCGAGCAACTGCACGCGCTGATTACGCTTGCTGCGGAAATAGAAAAACGAGGCCCCAACCGATCATCATCGTTGGGGTGACGAAGGGGTGTTGCCGCGCCGCAATAGGGATATGCTATCTACCCATATTACCATCGGCACGAGAGCTGACAAACATTAATAGCCCATTCGTCTGTACGCCCTTCCTTAGCTATGCACCCAGCAATCTCTTCATGGTGTGTCGGGGGCACGATAGTGAGGATCCTCCTCTTGGCGGCGACGGTTCTCGCTGTGCTTGCTGCTGTAGGCCGCAAAAATGTCTTCGGCGGTGAAGCCTTGATCGATGGCCAATTGTAAAAAGAAGTGCAAGATATCTGCCATCTCGTCAATACGACGGGGTGAGTTTTGGGCGAGATCCTGCGGATTCTTCCACGGCTTCCAGTTCAGCTCGTCATCCAATTCGCACACTTCGTGGAGCAACGCCCGCGTCCATGTGGTACACCGGGTGATCGGCTCTTGCGCATAGAAGCCGTTCGGGCGGTGCGCGCGGTACATCTCCGCGAGGTCTGCCTGCATGGCAAAGAGGTCAGCGAGTCGGTCAGCCATGGCTGTGCTTGCCCCTCAGCAAAAAAATGTGCGCCTGCATGTGACCAGACACACCAGGCGTGTGGGTTGGATAGATGACGAATTGCGAACTTGTTGATCAAGACGCATAGAACACGCCGCTGGTCACGTCAGGGCAGCGGCAGCCGTTTGAGCTACAGGCAGCCGCGTCACGAGAACTGGTCATCATGCGCATCACAACGATGAGCACACGGGGTGCGATGGTGTAACCTCTCCTCGTATAAATATAGAAGCGGCATAGTATGCACGCACAAGAGGGGGAGCGTTCGTGGACGAAACGGTCCGTGGGTCACCTGACCGTGCAGCGTTTCGGACGCTGTATGACGCCTATCTGGGGGCGATCTATCGCTACATCTTTCGCCGGGTGGGCAACCGCGAAGAGGCCGAGGATCTGACCGCGACGGTCTTTACCAAGGCCGTGCGAGGGATGGACTGGGCGCAGCCTGAAGTGGCACGGGTGGCATGGCTTTTTCAGGTGGCACGCACCACCTTGGCCGATCATTGGCGCGTACGCGGGTCCGCGCAATTCGTCTCGCTTGACATCCTGCTGGCCGACGGCTGGGAGGCCGCGCACCATCCGCAACGAGATCAAGGCGACACCTTGCAAGAAAGCGTCGAAGCGCTGTTGCGCGCGCTACCCGACAACTATCGGCAGGTGCTGCATTGTCGCTTTTTGCTCAACTACACCATCAAAGAAACGGCGGCAGAGTTGGGGCTTTCAGAGGCCAATGTGAAGGTGCTGCAATTGCGCGCCTTGCGCCGTGCCGCCACCCTGCGCCAACCCAGCCCCGCACAGAAGGGGGCCGCTCATGACGCTTGATGCTTCGCGTAATGGCTTCCATCCCGTTGAGCCTGCCGAACAACTCGATGCCATCATCACCGATCTCGCGGCTGACCAGCGGCCACGATTGCTCACGCAGGATGTAGAACTCGTCGAACTGGCACGGCTGGCGGGAACCATCCGTGGCGCACTCAGCACGGACGCTGGCCCCTCGGCGGATTTTGCGCGCAACCTGCAAGCTCGCCTGGAAGGGGAGCTTTGGGGGGATGCCCCCGCGCCGCCCGCTGAGCTGGCCCACCCACTCTTACCTCCCGCAGGCAAGGCGCGCAGCCGCCCCTCACGGCGGCAACTGATGCGCGGTGGATTGGTCGCGGCGGCGGGCATTGCCGCCGGACTCGTAGCTGGGGTCGAGGTAGGCGAGCACCTGGCGGGCACGTCCAGTGCATCCGGCAAGTGGGAGCAACCCCTGGTCGGCAAGGGAGGGACATGGCTGACGGTGGCACAGGTGAGCGC
>JACDGC010000838.1 GCA_013815535.1 Ktedonobacterales bacterium | reverse complement strand
GAATGGGTATAGAAGAGGACGTGCAGCAGCGCGAGGTCATGCGGCTCGGCACCAAAAATGGCGCGGATGGCGATGGTCAAGAGTTCGCGTGCGCCGGGCTGCGTGACGTTGGCATCCATCCAGGTGGCCAGCGTCTGAGCGTCCCATTCCCGCGCACGCGGGGCCGTCCAGGGGGCTGCCAGGGGAACCTCGTGCGCCATCATGTTGAGGGTGAGCATCGTCTGCACCACCTCCATCGTCACGGCGGGGTCGTGCATGGGGATGGCCCCCGAGTAGGTCAGGTGCTGGCCCGCGACCACCTGAATGTTGTTGCCCACATCATGCGTCAGGAAGGTCGTCACGCCCAATTCCTCTGCGAGCTTGCCCAGTCGTTGCTGATTGGGGCCAATCCATTGGCCACCCAGATCGATGACGGTGGTGCCATCCGCCGCGTGGGTGGAATAGGTGCGACCGCCCACGCGGTCGCGCGCCTCAACCACCACCACATCCACCCCATAGGCACGGAGGGTGCGCGCCGCCATCAACCCCGCCAGCCCCGCACCCACCACCACGACATCCGCCGTGCGCTCGTTCATTGAAGCCATCATCACTGCACCTTCTTCTCACCTGCTCTGGTGCCCTGATGATAGCAAAGATGAGGATGAGGCGCAAATGGAGCCTACACCCGCACTTCCACGAAGCCCGCGCCAGGTTGGTAGTCGGGGCTTTGGTGGCGAAAATAGGTGTTGTTTAATTCAGAGAGTCGGGCGACATCCTTCTCCGTCAAGTTGGGAAGGAGCTTGCGGAGCGGTTCGTGCAAGTGAGCCAGATCCCATTCGACTAGGTAACGAGGGTCGTGGTCAGCCCGGTAGCAAGTTACCTTCGTCTTTAACCCCCTGAGCAGGTAGCGCTTCTCTTCGTAAGATGCCTCCATGATTTCTGGCCCGAGTGCTTGGCACCAATCTTCAATAGTCTGTATATACTGATACGCCTCCTTCCGCCGCTGGCCTCCTTGATTCAGTTCATCCAAGGCTTTTTCTAATGCCTTGCGCTGCGCGACAAGTATAGTGACCTGTCGGTCCCAGAGGGCATGTGTATCATCGTCTGCGGCGGTTAAGACCGACCGTGTGGCATTTTCGAGCTTACGTATGACCTCGCGTAGCTCGCCTTCTGTTGCTTTAAGATGATCTACTTCTCGTTTATCTTCATCGCTACGTACCGTCTGCTGCGTCTCAAGAACTGCCCGGATACGTTGAGGCTCAGAAAACAGGTAAGTAAGGGCACCCCATATTGCCGTGTCGAGCACGCTTGAGGTAATGACAAAACTACCGCCGGTGCAACGATTAACGAACGAGCGGGATGCTCGCCCACAGCGGTACGTTTTGACCTTTTTACCAACTAAGCCCGATGTGTTAGCAATCATATTGGAACCACAATAACCACAGACTGCCAGTCCACTACGGAGCAAGTAGGAGTCAAGATAGGTGTTGTTCCGTGAAGCCTCTTCTTTATTCAGCTTCAATTGCTCTTGTACCTTCTCGAATAGTTCCCGGCCAATGATTGCTGGACAGGTTTCTTCAGAGAGCACGACCCGTGATGGATCTTCTTCATTCCGTAGCGTTGTCCGTGACTGTAAACGCATCTGGCCTTCAGGTGTACGCTCCTGCGCCGTGTTGGTGATTGTCCGATAGGCCACATACTGCCCCATATATGCCGCGTTACTCAGAATACGACGCAGCATCGTTCTCGTCCAATCCCCTGACATTTTCTGAAAGCGAGTGGGGGAGACAAAGCCGCGTCGGATGAGTATTTGTGCTGGTGTTGGAATACCGTCAGTCGTTAAGGTACGACCAAGGGTGAGGAGCTTGACACCCGCCGCCGCTTCACGATAGATGCGTTGGATAACCGGCGCAGTCTCAGAATCGATAATATACCTACTTTTACCGCGATGGCCATGCTCATCTGCCCATAAATAGCCATATAAAGGGAATGGTGAAGCAACTAACTTACCCGACTGCGCTCTCAATCGGCGTCCGGTTTGGGTGCGATCTCGAATGAGTTCTATAGTGACCCAGATTGTCAAGACAACAAAAAGGGGGTTACTAAGGGACTGCTCCCTTCCTTCTTGTTGGCAAAATAGACGGTTGCGGGTGTTTGGT
>JACDGC010000837.1 GCA_013815535.1 Ktedonobacterales bacterium | reverse complement strand
GATGTGGGGCCTGTGTGCCGGGGTCGTCGCGTGGAATCTGGTGGGCTGTGCGACCCTCACGCCTGTGGCAACCGCCGCGCTCGACCACAAGCATTATTGGATTGCAGGCAATGACACAGCGCTCATCCATTTGCTGACAAGCGCGCACGTCCACACCCTGATAAGCAACGATTATTGGGTAGGCATGCGACTGACCTTTGAAAGCGATGAGCGCGTCATCACCGTCATGCGCTTTCCTGATGGGCACCTTGGCTTCAATCGCTACCCACCCTATGCCGCGCGTGGGCTGGCTGACCCGCAGCCTGGCTATCTGGAACTGGTGGGGACGGCGGAAGCGGCGGCATTGGTGCAGCGGGCCGCCACGCTGCCCACTTATCACCTACTGCCATGGGGCCAATTCATCCTGTTACTCCCCAATAAGTAAGCGGGCGGTATGAACCGCCCGCCGTGACCCTTTTGGTCGAGGATGATCGAGCCAATGGGCGCGTGCACCCCCAGACTTCGAGAGGATGGATGGGGATGGCAACCCAACGAACCGCTTACAGTGCGCGGGCGGGGTGCACCTCGCGGTAGGTCCAGTGGCGATGCATCAGGAAGTTCACCACAGTGACGATGAGGATGGCGACGCCCTGCGAGGTCGTCAGCGTCAGGTGGGCGACATGATGCGCCAGATTGCTGATGAGCAACGTCAACCCAAAACCCACCATCGCGGGGCCATGAAAGCGCACCCCACGCTGCACAAACGTGCGGTGCTCGCCCACCATCGTCCGAAAGGTGAACCGATCATTCAACAAGAAGTTCGCCAGCAGTGAAATCTCGGTTGCTGCCGCCAACACCAGGAAGATCGCGAGGCCACTGGTGGGGTGCAAGAGGCGATCAAAAGACCACACACAGGCAAGGTTCAGCAAGGAAGCGGAACCACCCACCGCCAGGAAGGTGACCAAGCGCAGCACTTCGGCAGCGCGCCCACCAGTTTTGGCATCTACCATGGCATACGCAGCTTGGTAGAGATGTGCCCACGACGCACCAGCAACGGGAGCGACAGCATCGTGCTCCAAAGAAGAGGGAACCGGAGTAAAACGCAACGGGCGCTGCCGCGTGGCCTCGCGCCTGGGCGCTACTTCTTTGGGGGCTTCCATAACAGCCATGAACCCGTGATCTCCTCGCCTCTATTTCAATACAAAACACACGTTTTTGCGGATGCAGTGGTGGCGCGCTGCGCAATGAGCCAATGCTACACTCTTTGTAACGGCTTGTGTCCGGCACACGTCACACAGGCCACCCATCTATTCTACTCCTTAAACGCTGGAATCGGGGGAAATGTGGCATTTTCCCGCGCGAATAGGAAGATTTGTGGGAAGCACGCAT
Organism: Ktedonobacterales bacterium; assembly: GCA_013815535.1. Taxonomy (GTDB): domain Bacteria; phylum Chloroflexota; class Ktedonobacteria; order Ktedonobacterales; family JACDGC01; genus JACDGC01. The sequence goes on along the minus strand of JACDGC010000837.1, from coordinate 774 downwards.
GCTATCCTACCAGTAAGAGCATTACATCAATTCAGTTGCCAGCTAACCTGGCAGCGAAATCCCAAGAAAAGAGGATGGAATGGACGAATATCAGCGGGGCCGTTTGTGGCGCACCGGCATCGGGAGCCTCATTGGCGGGGCGGCTTCAATCGCGATTTATCTTTATGGGCAAACGTACATGTTCGCGCACACGAATCCACGCCTTATCTTGTCATATTACTACCTCTACTACTTTGGCCGCGTGCCATGGATCGCGTTGATGGGCATCACGCTGGCAGTGGTGGGCTATCTGGCGACGGTGCGGCTGGACTATCGCAATCAAGAGACGCCCATCGTGGTGACCACGGGCGGCATCGGCTTGGGTCTGACCATTGTGTTCGTCTCCTTTCAGGAATTCTTTTTTCAAGGGGGTTCGTTCTTTTTTGATTTTTTCGCCATCTTGCTGTTGAACATCGGCTGGTTTCTCGTCGTCGCCATGATTCCGTTCATGTTGGGCATGACGTTGCTGCATCTGATAATGGGATTTACCCACCGTTCGCGCTCGGCACGCGAGCTCATGCCGCCCGAGTTGCTGGCGCAATTCGATGAACGCCAACGCAAGCGCCACAAATGACCATGTGGCCAAGACCACCAGCAACGGGGTGTGCGGGTGGTCGCCCAAATGCCCCCTATTGTTCTCACCCGCACGTGCCGATATGGATGGCAAAAGCGCGTTGCCGTAAGGACTGAATGGAGGTGGCACATGGTAGAGGGACCAAACCTATGGCTTAGCAC
>JACDGC010000087.1 GCA_013815535.1 Ktedonobacterales bacterium | reverse complement strand
GCCATCCAGGATCGCATTGATGTGGTTGAGGCGCGCCAGCCACGTGCCACTGTTCAGCCAGCTCGCGCTGCGCTGGTCGCCCACCCACCCCGCCACATTGGGTGGATCAAAGAGGCGCTGCCCCATGGTGCTCATCACGTTGCTAAGGGCGCGGCCATCAGTGGCGAGTTCCAGTTGGCGCACCGCCCCCGTGACGAACTCAGCGGGGCTTTTCAGGCGGCTTCGCACGCTTTCTTGCGCGACAAACGCTGGGGAATTGAAGAGCGCCCGCACCACTTCGCGCATGCTGTGCCCATGGGCATGGTACGCGTCAACCATCGGCTTCACATCCGCATCCGATGGCTCTTCGTGGGCAAAGAAACGAAACAGCCGTTTGCAGAAGAAGGGTCCGGTTGCGGGATGATTGGTAATGATGTGTATGACATCGCGATAGTCGAGATGGCCCGTATGCCCGAGCAAAGTCTTCGTGCCGTCGTCATGGTTTGCGGCATCATAGAAGGCCTGATGCTGGGTTTCATTGGTGCCCCAGCCGGTGAGGGCGCGGGCCGCTTCATGCACATCTTTTTGCGTGTAGCCGCCGCGCACGCCCATCGAGAACAGTTCCATCAACTCACGCGCATAGTTCTCATTGGGGTTGGCTTTCTCGCTGATGCGCAGGTCGAGCCACCACAGCATGGCTGGGTCGTGGGTGATCCCCAGCAGCACATTGTCATAGGTGTCGAGCGCGTGCGCCCGCAGAAACTGGTTTTGTTGTACCTGATAGGGGAAGTAATTGCCGCTCTTGGTATAGCTGCTGGTGAGCAGTCCATGCCAAAAGAGAGTCATCTTTTCTTGCAGCGGGCGCTGCGTGTGGATCATGCGCAGCAGCCACCAGCGCTGGGTGTCTTTGAAGTTGCCAAAGTCGAAGGTCTGACGTTTGAATTGCTGATCAAACGTATCGGGCGTCTTCTCGTAATCGACCAGGCGATTGACCGCCTCCCCAAAGCTGAGTTGGGCATAGGCATGCTGCTCGCTGGCGCTGCCACTGAAGCCCGCCCGCCGCAAGAGATGCGCGATGGATGCCTGTGCCGAGAGCGGATGCAACCAGCCATCGACCAGGGTGCCAATGCGGCCTGTCAGCGCACCATCAGCCAATGCATACGCGCCAATGCCCACCGCACCCGCTCCGACCAGCAAGCCACGGCGCGAGACACGCGGCCCACTGGCTGGCGTAGCGTTGCGAACAGTCGCCACGGGGGTCGTTGGCACTGTGCGGTGTGCCTGTTTCGTCATGCGCCAAACCTCTTTCTCGAATGCTCAGAGCGCTTGTGCGACAATCGTATCACGTAAGCGCCCCGTTTCGATGTGAGGTGATTCACTTTCTTGACTGCTCAAAAGAGGGAAAGTTGCACCACTTGGGGCGTGTAACTCGGGGGGCCACCGGGCATGCCCAGCGCGGCGCGAATCGCTGCCATCCGACCATGCACCCGCTGGCGATATTGCTCGGGCGGCTCCGTCCAGCGATACCAGGCCTCGTAGCGGGTCAACAAATCGGGCCGTTCGCGGGCGAGCCAGCGTAAGAAGACGGGGCGCACATCGGGGTGGAGGCGCAGCGTGCCGCTGGTGAGCCAGCGGGCATTGTGCTGATGCGCTGCTAATGCTAATGCTTCGAGCATGCCCGGCGCGTCGGTCAGCCAGGGAAGGACGGGGGCGAGCATCACCCCCGCGTTGATGCCCCGCGCGACGAGCGTTTGCACCGCCCGCAAGCGCTTCAGCGGTGGTGGGGTAGCGGGTTCGAGCCGCCGCGCTAATGCCGCATCCAATGTGGTGATGCTGATGAAGACCGCGCAACTGGCCTGTTGGGCGATCTCTGCCAGCAGGTCCGCGTCGCGCAGCACCATCGTGTTCTTGGTGATGAGATGCACCGGCGCGCGAAAGTCGCGCAAGACTTCGAGAATCGCGCGGGTGATGCGTTGCTGCCCTTCGATGGGTTGATAAGGATCGACCGCCGTGCCGATGACGATGGGAGTGTTCCACGTGGAACGTCGGCGCCGCGCCAGCTCAGCGCGCAGCACCGTTGCGGCGTCAACTTTCACGAAGATCTCGCGCTCAAAATCCGCCGCGCCGTCCAGGTCGAAGGCGACATGCGTGCGGCGGGCATAGCAATACGCGCAGGCGTGTTGGCACCCGCGATAGGGATTGATGCTCCACTCCGCGAAGCGCGTCTCGTTCCCCCCACGGCGGATGGGACGCACGCGGTTCAACACCACTTTGGGATGCAGCATATGCATCGCCAGCGGGCGTGTCATCATTGGGTCGGGGATCGGCTCTGTTTGGGAGCCACCGTCGGGTGCTGCCATCGTGCGCCTCCTAAACCATAAACAAACGTTCTAGGGGAAGTATAGGGCAGCGTGACGACGAATGCAAGCGATGGATATAAGGGCTAGCCCCACCAAAAGGCGATCGCAATGATGATATAGAGGCCGATGAGCGCCAGACCCTCCAGCCAGGTCGATTCGCCATCGTAGATGACGATGGTTCCCAGAATGGCAGAGAGGGCGAGGGCTGCGACCAACAACGGCGGTAGCACCAGCAATAGGTGCGCACCCCCCAGAATGAAGCTCAACAGCACTAAGACGGGAATCAATCCTAACGCAATCTGCAACGAACTATTGAGGATGATGCTGACGGCGTAGTCTTGTTGATTACGTAACGCGAATTGAAGGCCCACGACGTTTTCCACCGCATTACCCGCCAGCGCCACAATGACCAGACCGGTGAAGGTCGGCGTCAGATGTAATGCCGCCATGGCGGGCGTTAACGCGTTCACAAACCAATCCGAGACGAAAGCCGAGCCGAGACCCGCCAGCGCTAAGACGACGCCTGCTAGTGCCAGTGGCCATGTGCCCTGCCGCATCCCGGTGGTGGCGGCCTCTGGCATGTTCGCTGGGCCACCTTGCAGCGCCATGGGGATGCTGGCAGCGAAGATCACCAGCAGCACTATCGCGCAGATAATGCTCAGCGTCGCCTCATGGCCTGCTGCGGGTGTGTGCAGTCCCTGTGCCAGCGTTGGCACGATCAATGCCGCCACTGCCAGCAAGGTGAGGACGGCCATCATGCGCGGAGCATTGGCGGTAAATTTCTGCGTGCCATGTTTCAACCCCCCTAGCAGAAACGCCCCGCCCAGCACCAATAAACTGTTCCCTAAGATCGACCCCACGAGCGCTGACTGAATGACGGTGACCAATCCTGCCCGTAATGCGAAGATCCCCACGAAGAGCTCGGGGAGATTGCCGAGGGCAGATTGCAGCACGCCCGTCGCACCTGCCCCGAGCCGCGCCCCCACCTGTTCCGTCGCCGTACCCACCACCGAAGCCAACAGCGCTAGCGCCCCAGCCGTGATGATGAAAAGCAGCACCGCGTTGACGTGTGCGAACACGAGGATCGCGGCAAGGGCGGTTATCCCTAGAGCAATGAGTAAGATACGCTGATCTTTCAGGGCAATGACCCGCCACCACCCTGCCAGCGTTTGATTTGGTTGCATAGACTGTTGTTTCATCCCATATCTCCTCCATCCCCAAAAGTGGCTCTAGTATAGCAACCAAGTGATCCATAGTGCAAGTGGTTGGGGGCGTAGCAGATGATGCCGCGTGAGTGAAGGGGCATCGTGTCACGTTATAGGGTAAAGACGGTGATTTCTGGGCGACAATTGAAGCGTACATGGAGCGAGAGCATGCCTACGCCGCGATTCGTATACTGGAGCATGCTGCCAACGTGATAAAGCCCCGCGACGTATTTCCTCCCCATGTACACGCTATGGATGGGGCCAAAGAGGGGCATGCGCACCTGCCCGCCGTGCGAGTGGCCCGAGAGTTGCAGGTCGAAACGCCCCGTTGCCGCGCTGACATCGGCGAAATCGGGTTCGTGGGCGAGCAAAATCGCCGCGCCGATCTTTGGTAATTGCTGCGTTACGGCCTCCAACTGTGGGTTGCCTGCCCAAATGTCGTCTACCCCGGCGATATGCAACACTGCATTGCCCCGCACGATGGTGTGGCTGACGTTCGTCAGATCGCGCATGCCGCTCTCATGGATGACATCGTGGATGCTGGTGCTGCCTGACCAGTGATCATGATTCCCGAGCACCGCCACCACGCCATCATGGGCGGTCAGGTCACTGAGCACGGTCGTGAGGTTGCCCGCGAATGTCGGGGCATCATCCGTCACGAAATCCCCGGTGATGGCGATCAAATCGGGGTTTTGCGCGTTCACCGTTCGCACGATATCCGTGAGCCGCTGGGGCGTCATCCACGAGTCCATATGGATGTCACTGACTTGCACGATGCGATAGCCAGTGAATGCTCCATCCAGGCGCGGCAACACCAGTGGCACGTGGATGACATCCAGCCACTCTGGCTCGACGACGCGGGCATAGGCACCGACGCCGCCGCCAGCTATCACCAGACCCGCTGTGCCAAACCCCGCACGCCGCAATAATCCGCGCCGCGATAGTAATGTCGACGAGTTCATAGGTTCCTCCCCCCTTAGAAGCATACATCCCAACATGAGAAGAGGATGAAGGCGAGGACGGTGCGAGATGACTTCTGGTCATATGGCTGTGGGGGCACATCAAAGATGATGAATTTGCGCGCCCACCGCCTCATTGGCAGATGGGCGCATAGGGAAAGTTTCAGCGCCAGCCGCGCCCAGCGTCGCGCCAGCGGCTGCCCTGGGGGATGTTGGCGTCGGGTGCCGTGCCATTCGTCTGGCTGGCACCGTTCCCCGTGGCACCGAGAGCAGCGGCAATGGCGGTGACCGCAGCGGGGGTGAGAGCATCACTGCCATCATCAGGGGTGGGGATGTGCCCGTCGCGCAGGTCGGCTTCCCACGTGTCAGCGATGAAGCTGAGCGCGAGGTCGCCCGCGATGAAGCGCGGATGTGCCAGTGCGTATTGCGCAAAAGGGATCGTGGTGCGCGTCCCGGCGATGACATATTCGCGCAGAGCGCGCTGGGTGCGGGCGATGGCGGTGGCGCGGTCTGGCCCCCACACGATGAGTTTAGCGAGGAGTGAATCATAAAATAGCGAAAGCGGCATGCCAGGATAGAGCGCGCTATCGACCCGCACGCCTGGCCCGCTGGCTTCGCGCAACTGCGTCACTGACCCCGTCGCGGGTAAGAAGCGATTGTATGGGTCCTCTGCGGTGATGCGACATTCAATGGCGTGGCCACGAAAGACCACCTCTTCTTGCCGCACCGAGAGGGGCAAACCCGCCGCCACCCGCAACTGTTCGCGCACGAGGTCGAGGCCGGTGCACCATTCAGTGACGGGATGTTCCACCTGCAAGCGCGTGTTGACTTCCATGAAATAAAACTGTTTGTCGGGGCCAAGCAAAAACTCGACGGTGCCCGCATTCACATAGCCACAGCGTTGGGCCAAGGCCACCGCTGCCCCGGTGATGCGCGCCCGCAGGGCGGGGTCCAGCGCGACGGAGGGTGATTCTTCGACCAGCTTTTGGTTGCGGCGCTGCAATGAGCACTCACGTTCCCCCAAATGGATGACATTGCCATGGGCATCGGCCATGATCTGCACTTCGATGTGGCGAGCGGGCGCAATCGCTTTTTCGAGATAGACACTCTCGTCACCAAAGGATGCTTTGGCTTCTGCCCGCGCCTGGGCCAGCGCGGAGGCGATTTCATCGGGGTGATAGACGAAGCGGATGCCCTTGCCACCCCCCCCCGCTGCCGCTTTGAGCAAGACAGGGTAGCCAATGCCGTCGGCTAATGCCCGCGCCTCGGCGGCATCGGTCACGTCTTTGTTGACGCCGGGGGCGATGGGGACCCCTGCTTCGATGGCGATGCGGCGCGCCGAGGTCTTTTCACCCAGCGCACGCTGCACGCTGGCTGGTGGTCCCACGAAGATGATGCCCGCGTCAGCACAGGCTTGGGCAAAATCGGCATTTTCCGAAAGAAAGCCATAGCCTGGGTGAATCGCCCCAGCACCACTCTGTTTGGCCGCGTCGATGATGCGTGGGATGTTGAGATAGCTCGCGTTCGCTGGGGCGGGGCCGATGTGGATGGCGCTATCCGCCAGCCGCACGTGGATGGCGTTGCGGTCGGCATCGCTATAGACCGCGACGCTCCGCAACCCAAGGTCGCGGCACGCGCGGATGATGCGCACGGCGATCTCACCACGGTTCGCGATGAGGACGGCATCAAAGGGGAAACGCGCGCCTTCAGCGGCGAGGGGGTTTGGCATGGATGGCTCCTAATGGGGTCCAGCATTCGGTGCCTTCATGGTATGCGAGAGCAGAGGGAAATTGCAAGGTCGCTCGTGGCACAGATAGCGTGCGGACGGAGGGAATGGCTACGACTCGTTGTATAGTGGGGCTGTAGCACACGCAAGGTTATGCCAGTGAAATCACGCGCATTTGGCGGATAGCGCTCTGCCGAAGCGAGGGAGGGGTAGCCACATGACACCCGAGCCAGCGACCGCATCTTTGGGCGGGCAAGTCGCCATCGTCACGGGGGCAAGCCAGGGCATCGGGGCTGCTGTGGCGCAGGAGCTTGCGCGCCACGGGGCCAAAGTCGCGCTCATCGCGCGGTCGAGTGATTTGCTCACCGAGGTGACGGCGCAAATTGCGCAGAGTGGGGGGCAAGCGGTGGCGCTCCCTGGTGACATCAGCGATCCTGCTCAGGTGGCTGATCTGTTTGCCCAGGCAGAAGCGCGTCTGGGGCCATGCACCATCTTGATCAATGCGGCGGGCTTGGTCGTCAACACGCCGTTTCGCGATCTCGAATTAGCCGAATGGGACGCGGTCTTCAACACCAATGTGCGCGGTTTGATGCTATGCTGTCAGGCGGCGTTTCGCCAGATGGCGAGCCAGGGGGGCGGCACCATCCTCAATTTTTCGTCGCTTTCGGGCGTCAAGAATGTGGAAAAGTTTCCCGGACTCAGCGCCTATGTCGCCTCGAAATTCGCCGTGGCGGGGCTCACCGAAGCGCTGGCGGTGGAGGGTAAACCCCTTGGCATTCGCGTGATGGCCGTGAGCCCTGGCGCGGTGGATACCCCCATGCTGCGTGCCGCCGCGCCACAGTTGCACCCAGGCATGACACCGCTGGATATGGCACGGATCGTCGCTTTCATGGTCAGCCCAGCTGGGCGTTTTCTTGATGGCACCAACCTGGAACTGTTTTCCAACGCTTGACCATTTCACGTGAAACGGAGGCGGCTGATCGGTACTTCTTGGCTAGCCGACCCGCATGGATGAGTATCGGCGAAAATGACCATCTAAGCCAGGCCACGCCAGGGCGCAAGCGCCTAAAGCGACGAAACGCCCTCTGCTACAATAAGGGCAAATGCCTGACGCCTTCCGATGGAAGTGCGAGGGAGGTCTTTGCATGGTCGCCACGAATACTGCTGTCAAGCACATTTATGTCATTGAGGACGATGTCGCCTCAGCGACCCTCATCCGCGAAGCGCTGGAATTGGAAGGCGACGCATCGTGGGCAGTACGTGTCATCACAGATGGCACCCAGGCGCTGCTGGCTATTGAATCGTTCGCACCTGATCTCGTCTTGCTGGATCTGCGCATGCCGGGCACGAATGGCAGCGCGATCTTTCGTCGTTTGCGCGAGCGCGCCGAAACCATGGCAATCCCCGTCATCTTTATCTCGGGGGCGACGGCCTATGAATTGCATGATAGCGGCATCGAAGACGGGGTGTTGCTGCGTAAGCCAGTTAATCTCACTATTTTAATGCATGTCGTCCGCCGCCACCTGCGGTTGCCTGCATAGCAAATGCCGTCGCTTTCCCTAACAGGAGCGACGGCATTTTTTGATGTTGGCCAATCGGCTAGGATTGCGGCTTCACATTCGCCACGGCCTCGTTGAGTTCTTTACCCGGTGCAAAGCGGACGCGCATCTTGGCAGGAAAGTTCATTTTCTCGCGGGTCTTAGGGTTGACGCCCGTGCGAGCAGCGCTCTCGCGGACGGCAAAGACGCCAAAATTGATCAGGCGCACCTCATTGCCTGACTCTAGGGTTTCGCGGATCGCATCGAGCGTCGCATTGACGATCTCGGTCACGTCTTTATTGGTTTTGCTGGTTTTAGCGACCACTTTTTTAATGAGGTCGTTTTTGTTCACTGATGCCATGGTGGGTGCTCCTTTATCGAAGTCTTCTGCGCAACGTATAGGGAGTCTTTTATTCCCCTATTCATTGCGAGTATAACATACCCATCTGGCGGGTGGTCCGCTTGCTATGCGCCCCCATTGTGCCTCAGATTTCAGCAGCCGTGCGGTTTCCCGCGTGCAATGAAGGCGCTCGATCTCTTCCATCGTCTCGCCAGACTGCCCACGCTGAAACCTTTAAATATGGTGGGTGAGGCAGTCAAGACCCCGGACTTACGGGCTAAGGTAAAGCGGCTGCATCTTTTGGGAAACAAGCGTGGCTTGCCACCGCGTCAGCGGTACGGTAGGATACAGCCGGATGCCTCACTGCCACCACGAGCAACGAGCATCAATCTGATTGAGGTGCCTCATATGACCGTGCCTGCTATCGATCTCCCCATCGCCCGGCAAGACGAACTACGTGCCCTTCGCTTGGCGAACGAAGCCGCCGCGCGCCCACCCTATGCCTGGGTGAAACTCACTGCCAGCGAACTGCGCTGGCTCATCAAAGAACACGGCTGGGTCGTGGACGACGCCCCCGGACCACGCGTGGACCTGCGCCAGGCGAATCTCGCCCATGCCGACCTGCAGGGTGTGCAGTTGCGGCAGGCCAGGCTAGAAGGTGCCGTCCTCTTTGGCGCAGATTTACGGGGCGCTGATTGCTTTTTCGCCCATTTCGATCAAGCCGATCTGCGTGAGACGAACTGGGTGGGCGCGCAACTCACGATGGCGCGCATGCGCGGTGCGCGGTTGGCCGGGGCGGATCTCCATGGTGCGCAGTTGCGGCAGTGCTGGTTGCCTGAGGCTGATCTTTCGGGCGCGAATCTAGATGGTGCCGATCTCTCGATGGCGCAGATGGACCACGCCGATCTGCACGAAGCCTCGCTGGCGGGGGCAATCTTGGTGGAGGTGAAGCTGCCCGATAGTGACTTGCGTGCAGTGAAATTGCCGAATGCCGATCTGCGGAGCGCGCATCTGGAACGTGCGGTGTTAGATGCGTGCATCGCAACGCAGGCAAACTGGGAAGGTGCCTGGTGTGATGATGCGTCATTATATGGGGCGGATCTGCGTTGCGCGGATCTGCGTGGAGTGCGTTTCGTGGGTGCCCAGTTGGCGGGTGTGCAGCTTGCGGGTGCGCGCCTCGGCCTCATCGACCTCAATGGCGTCGATCTGACGCGCATCGCTGATCTGCAGCAGTTGCTCCACCAGCCCACGGGTGACGAAGTGGCGGCGGCGGCGTTGACCGACCAGGTTGCGCGTTCGCAAGCTCAGTTCATCGCAGCGAATGGCTTATTACGCCTGCGCGCCGCATTAGCAGCGACCCAGGCAACCGATGCCACTGCGTTGCGCAGTTTGCGCCACCGCGCATGGGCACTGCAACGGCGAGCCGCTCCACGGGGAACGATGGGCAGCCTCACCGCGAATCTTAGCGCCTTGTTCATCGGTGATGGCGCGGCACCCGTGCGGTTGGCGGGCTGGGCGGCAGCGCTGATGGGGTTGGTGACCGCGCTCCAAATTCTCGTGGGTGGCATGGCGTTTGGCACGGCGGGCGTGCTGGCCGTGAGCGGCTTCACCAGCGCGGGCATCGGCTACGTTGCCACCCAGACCTCGGGTGTGTTGCTCGCCGTCAGCGTCATCGAGTCGCTCTTAGGCGATGTGCTGCTGGCGTTGTTCATTGCGGCGGTCGTGCGACGCGGGCTGGATTAACCCGTGATGAGTTGCACTGGTTTGCCGATGAGGGTCGCCGTCGTGGTCATCAGGGTGGTCGCCGCCGGTGCGGCAGTGCTATCCCACGCGATTTGCCATTGCCCGCCAGCATAGTCAGGTGGCAGCGTCACCAAGAGCCGCACCCATTTGCCATGATAGCGGTTATCCCCCGCCAGCGATGTTTGGATCGCTGGTAAACCGCCCACGGTTGTCATGCGTGCCCAACTCGGGTACGTCACTGTGCCGCCACTGGCGGGGGGCACCAGCCGCACGGTCACATCCCCGTTGCCGACCCCTGGGTTATACAGTCCAACCGCGATTTGTCGCCCAGCGAAATCCGCTGGAATGGTCATCAGGGGATACATTTGATGCGCGGCCCCATGCAATTGCACTGTGGCAGCG
>JACDGC010000836.1 GCA_013815535.1 Ktedonobacterales bacterium | reverse complement strand
CCGTCGCTCCAGGTGGAGTGGCAGTGCAGCACCCCCTGGATGTCGGACTCGACAAGCAGGCGAGGCAGGGTGCCCGTCTGCGCCGCCGCGATCTCGCCCATGTCCTCGCGCAGTTCCGGCTCGATGTAGGCCATGTCGAGGGTGGCATAGACATCGGCCTCGGTGTGGATGGGGAGCCGTTCCGTGCCGCGCCACAGCCCATACTCGTTGATCTTGATGCCACGGTCCAGCGCCATACCGCGCAACGCGATGTGGTGCTCGCGCGAGCCAGTGAAATGATGCAGCGCGGCAGCGAACTCATCATCCGTCACCACGCGCAAATCCATGGCCAAACCGCCATCCAGCACCACCGTGGATTTCGTGTCGCCGTGCGCCGCCACGGAGCGCACCTGCGGCAGCGCGACGAACGCCGCCATCAAAACTGGGCGCTCATCCTCCGTGGCGACGCTCGCCACACCATCCAGGTCATGCACGGTCTCTTTGCGCCGCCGCAAGCTGCCACCGATCTCCGCGCGGATGACGCCTGGCAGCGCCCGCACCTGGGCGATCATGACCTCGGCCAACTCCGCCGCAGTGTCATAATTGAAAAGGGATTGCTGCGCGGTGACGAAGTCGATGCCCTTCAGGATGTTCGCCTGCGTCTTCGCGCCGAACCCCGAGACCGCCGCCACTTTATCGGTGCGGCACGCCTCGGCCAATTCCTCCAGCGTCGCCACACCCAGCTTTTCGTGCAACAGGCGGATGCGCTTTGGTCCCAGACCCGGAATCCGCAACATATCGATCAGCCCCGGCACGATGCTGGCCGTCAGCTCATCCAGGATGGTGAGCCGCCCCGTCGCCAGATATTCACGCACGTGCCCGAGCATCTCTTTACCCAAGCCAGGGACCTTGGCCAGCGTGCCCGACGCCTGCATCGTGCCCGCGTCTTCTGGCAGCTTTTCCACCACGCGCGCGGCATTATGATAGGCACGTGCCCGAAATGGATTATCTTCGGCTAACTCGATCAGCGTGCCCACGTCTTCCAGCGCGCGCGCTATCAAGGCGTTTTCCATAGTTGCCACCTTCATTTCCAGGGAATATGGTCGCTCGTGTTGACCCGATGGGCAGACATGTGCCCACCGCCACTTGAGCAGCAAATCTTCTTGCGCGGGTCATTTGTGGCACCCAGATGGCGCGGAAACGGTGATTGCTTGCCGCGAAAACATCGCCAACATGGCAGGGCGCAGAGGGCCTCAGACTATCCTCGGGCATTTGGCCGACTCGCGGTCTTGCCCCCACAGTATATGATCTTTCAGCAGGCAGACTGTATTCAGATGTATCACAGTTACAAAGACCAGCAAAAAACGCCCCAAAACGAGGCAACGGCTGAGGGCCAGCCAACACATTTGCAGCAGCCGAGCGAACGTAGCGACTGGTGGACGGCAACGCGGCGCAGATGAGCTATCCAGTGGCGCGCTTAGGCGGCCAATAGGGCCCCTTCTTCAAACTCGTTTTGCTCAGACTGAACGATCTGACTGAGCGCCGCAACCACGGCTGCATCCAAGCGCCCCGCCTCAGCCTCATGTTGCAGCAAGGCAATCCCTTCTTTGATAGTATGTTCCGCATGGTATGGTCGCTTCGCTGTATAGGCCTCGAAAACATCAGCGACCGACAAGATGCGCAAGAGCAGCGGGATCGCCCCGGCGCGCAAACCATCGGGGTAACCACTGCCATCCAACCGCTCGTGATGCGAGCGCACCAATGGCAGAATCGCGCGCAACTCCGTGACCTCCGCTAACAAGCGCTCACCATGCAACGTATGTTGCTGCATGGCCGACCATTCATCGGCGGTGAGGGGGCCATGCTTCAACAGCACAGACACAGGGACCGCGATCTTGCCGACATCATGCACCAACCCCGCCACCCGCAACATCTCCACCGCCGCAGCAGAAAGCCCCATCTGCGCGGCGATGGCACACGCAAAGCGTGCCACGTCCTCACAATGAGAGGCCGTGAAGCCGTCACGCAGGTCGATGCTCATCATCAGGGCTTGCACAACTTCGATGGAGGCATGTGCGGGCAAGGGCGACGGCCCTTGCTCATCCTCCATCATGGCAGGTCGATACACCGTCACGCGGTTGCGCCCGTCATGTTTCGAGCCATAG
>JACDGC010000835.1 GCA_013815535.1 Ktedonobacterales bacterium | reverse complement strand
GTTCTTATCTTTGGCGAAGAAAGCCACGCCATAAGCCGGGGCAGTGTAGCCCCTCACCGGATCGCCGCCCCCCGTGAAGAGGTTCACCGTCTGATAGCCAGCAACGCGCACGTCGTTGGTGGGGGAACTGCCACACAGCAAATGCTCGACAAACGTCGTGGAGTAATCATTCGTCGCCCGCACCAAGATTTGCGTCAAAGGATGGATGTCATAGCCAGGCTCTGTTTGCACGGGTTGCGGTTCACTGATGGCGACGTTGCTCTCGCCGCCGCCAATGGCAGGCTGGACGATCCACGTCGCGGGGTAAAGGAATGAATATCCAAAGGTTGGGTCGACATAGACAGAATAAGCCCCAGACACAGGGGTAGGCTTCACTCCTGGCGGCGTGGTCGCCACGGGCGTCGTCCCCGTGACGGGCGCGCTGGTGGCGGTGGCCTGCGCGGTGGTGGAAGATGCTTTGCCGCCCCCGCTGCACGCGGCGACGAACATGACCAGCAAGAGCAGCCCCAGGCTCGGCAGCGTGCGACCAAGCTGCGGCCCGTGCAATTGGCGATGAGTCAACACTGAAAGGTTCCCCCATGAAGCATCACAATTGTTGGTGGAATGGATGGCTCGATTGTACGTGGACCGCCTGGGGCTGTCAACCACGATAGCCCGTTTGCAATCCAGAGTACTCGCCATCCCCATCGCTGTCAACGAAAGAGCAAGGCACAGATGCCCATCCCGTTTGCTTCCCTATCTATCAAGAGAGACAATCGACGGCCACCGCGTGGGACACCACCCAGACGATTGCAGGCGCGGGCGGCGGTCGTGTTGACGGAATGGGGGGCTTCACGGTATCCTGGTGAGGAATCCACAAAAGGGAGACGCACCAGGTGGTTGCCGCCAATTCTGAAGAAGTGACTAATCCCCCGCGCTTTTCGCGCTATGTCATCGAGGGCGGGGTGCCGCTGCATGGCGCGGTGCGTCTGAGCGGTGCCAAAAACGCCGTCACCAAAATGATCGTCGCCTCGCTGCTGTCTGAGGAGCCCACGCGCCTGCGCAATGCGCCGCGCCACGTCGGCGACGTGGGCATCACCAGTGCCGTCACGGCGTCGATTGGGACGCAGATGGCATGGCACGATGACAGCACCGTCACCATCGCCACCCCCACCGTCACGAACAACGCCATCCCCGCCGCTTTTGGCCGCAAGAATCGACTGGCCATCCTCACGGCGGGGCCGCTGTTGCACCGCACGGGCGAGGCCATCATCCCCTTCCCGGGTGGCGACCGCATCGGCCCCCGCCCGATCAACTTCCACGTAGAAGGGCTGCGCCAGATGGGCGCGCAGGTGGATCTGCGCGAGGGGGCCTACCACTTCCGCGCGTCGCGTCTGCGCGGGACGACGGTGCAACTGCCCTACCCCAGCGTCGGCGCGACCGAAACGCTGATCATCGCCGCGACCATGGCCCAGGGCGTCACCATCATCCAAAATGCCGCCATCGAGCCAGAGATCATCGATCTGGTGAAGTTCCTGCAAAAGATGGGGGCCATCATCGAGCAGCGCACCGACCGCAAGATCGTCATCGAGGGCGTGCAGCGGTTGCATGGGGCAGATCACCGCATCCTCGCTGACCGGATGGAGGCCGTCTCGCTGGCGGTTGCGGCCTATGTGACCCATGGCGAGGTCACACTGCTGGACGCCAACCAAGACCACCTGCTGACATTCCTCAACACGCTCTATCGCGTCGGGCTGGACTTCACCGTGGAAGATGACGGCATCCGCTTTGGCGGCGGGGCGTGGCCCCCCAAATCCATCGCGCTGGAAACAGACGTTCACCCTGGCTTTATGACGGACTGGCAGCAGCCTTTCACCGTGCTGTTGACCCAGACGCAAGGCATGTCAGTGGTGCACGAGACGCTCTATGAAGACCGCTTTGGCTACACCAGCACGCTGCGGCAGATGGGCGCGGATATCGGCCTCTACTCGAAATGCCTGGGCGAGTTGCCGTGTCGCTTCCGCGAGCGCGAGTTTTATCACAGCGCCATCATTCGCGGCCCCACGCCACTGCACGGCACGACGCTGGACATCCCCGACATTCGCGCGGGCTGCTCATACATCGTGGCGGCGCTCTGCGCCAGTGGCATCTCAAACGTCTATGGC
>JACDGC010000834.1 GCA_013815535.1 Ktedonobacterales bacterium | reverse complement strand
CTTTTGTGGTTGCCGCGTTTCCCGCGATGCGCCATGCCCGGTGACATGCCGCAGAGGCGCACATGTGCCTGCGCCACCCTTTTTTGCTATGATCTGGGGAGCGCGGCACCGCTTGCCGCCCAACAATTTCACCGAGGAGACCATGATGGCTGTCACACGCGAACGTTTCGAGCAAGGACTGACCTATGAAGAATTCAAGGCACAGATGACGCGCAACCAGGATCGCTTCGCTGCCAATGAGGCAGGGGTGCAGGTGAACGCAGCGGACGTTGAGGCCATCAAGGCGCTGGGGCACCCGGTGTCGGCGCTGGTGGTGGCGGAGGATTGGTGTGGCGACGTCATCGACAATCTGCCCGTGCTGGGGCGGCTGGCCGCAGCGACGGGCATGCTCGACGTGCGCGTCTTTTTGCGCGACCAAAACCTGGACATCATGGACCACTACCTGAATCAGGGGCAGTTCCGCTCCATCCCTGTGTTCGTCTTCTTCGACCAGGACTTTGCGGAATTGGGGCATTTCATCGAACGCCCCACCAGCGTGACCGAGCGCCGCGCCCAGCAGCGCCAAGCGCTGTTCGCGCAGCATCCCGAGTTTGGCGACCTCCAGACGCCCATCGCGCAACTCCCCGAGGAAGTCCGTACTCAACTGATGAGCGCATTGACCGAGCAACGCGAGGGCACCAAAGATGCCGACAACCAGAGCGTGATCGCCGCCATCCGCGCCATCTTGTTGCCCGCTTCACGCTAGGGCAGACTGACCGTGAGGCCGGTGAAGGTGTTGTCGTGAAAGTGAAGGCTGGCGCTGGCGATGATTGCTGCCGCCCCGCGATCGCGCACGAAGGTCGTGTGGGCGACCTCCCCCCAGCAGTTCGCCTCGGTCTGCACCCCTACCCCTAAGCTGTCGCTTTGGGTGCTATTCACCAGGGTCAACATGCCCGCGTGGCAGGTGATCGCAGCGGTCTGACCATCGCCCGCCGCACGCAGGGTGATGCCGTCGAGCAGCGCGCGGCTGGGCGAGCCATCCGGCGCGGTCGTCAGTTGGATGCCCCCCCAGGGGGCCGCCGTGCTGACGCCACTGGCCCCTGCATCTGCTAGCGCGGTGAACACCACGGGCGCGGCGGCGGTGCCGTGCACCTCCAACGCGCCACCAGCAAGGACCAACGCAGTGCCCGGCACAAAAAGCAGCGTCGTGCCGGGGGTGACCCGCAGCGTGCGGCCAGGGCCGACCACGAGCGTCTGGGTGACGCGGTATGGGGTGGCGCGGGCAGCCAGCACCGTGGTGCCTGCATGGAGCACGATGCCATCAGTTGGTGTGGGCGGAGCAGCGTGGGTGATGTTGAGCAGCGTACCATTCGTGACCGCGAAAAGCACGATCAACAGCGCCAAAATGCCACCCGTCAGACCCAGTTTCTTGCCAGAGGAAAGCTGCCCCAGGCGCACGGTTCGCAGACGCTGCGCCCAATGCGGCGCGCGCCGTGCCACGTGCGGCGGCACCTGGGGCAGTGTCGCGGTCGCCTGCCAGGGCGTGCCCAGCGCGTCGTCCCAGGCTGGTTGGTGAGGCGGATTCACCGCTTCGCGGGGCAGTTGCAGCGTGGGCTGCTCTTCCGCCGCGTGTGTCAGTGTGGCAGCCCGCACGCTGCTCAACACCTGCGAATCCCCCGCTCCTTTCCCTTCCATCACGCGCTTGATGGCCTTGAGGGTGGCGATGACCTCGTTCATCTCGGTGGGGCGTTGGTCGGCGGTGGGGTGCAGGCAGCGCGCGATGAGTTGGGTCAAAATCGGCGGGGCCGCCAGGATCGGCAACGGGGCCGGCGCGAGGGGCGGCGGCACGCCAGCCAACATCTCCCACAGCAGCGCGCCAAAATGATAGACATCCATCGCCGGGGTGGGGAAGGGCTCATACACCGCTTCAGGCGGCAGATAGCTGGGGCAGGCCGCCAGATCACCCGGCCAGGGATCAGCAAACGCGACCGCAATCTGCCCCAATCCGATATCCGCCAGCCGTGCGGTCCCCACGCGAATGACCACCGTTGCGGGGGTCAGCCGCCCATGCGCCACCCCATGGGTACGGATGAAGCCCAAAGCTGCGGCGATGTGCAGGCCATAGGTCAGCGCCTCGACGGCAGAGAGCCGCCGCGTGGCCAACAC
>JACDGC010000086.1:1287-10309 GCA_013815535.1 Ktedonobacterales bacterium | reverse complement strand
GTGCTGAGCGGGATTCTGGCCGAAGGCGACACAGCACAGGGCAGCGCCCGTGTGCATCGCGGCGGCACCTATGTGTGCATGGAGGGGCCGCTCTTTTCCACCAAGGCCGAGTCACGCGCCTATCGCCAATGGGGGATGGATGTCATCGGCATGACCGCGCTGCCCGAGGCCAAACTCGCCCGCGAGGCCGAGATGTGCTATGCCACCCTCGCTTGTGTCACGGACTATGATTCCTGGCACGCGACCGAAACGCCTGTGACGGTTGATCTGGTGGTGGCCAATCTATTAAAAAACATTGCCACGGCCCAGGCCGTCATCCGCGCCACCGCGCCGCGCATCCCTGCTGATCGCGCAGGGTGTGGGTGCAGCCACGCTCTAGCCGATGCCCTCATCACCGACCGCGCGCAGATCTCTCCCCAGGCGCGCGAACGTTATGATCTGTTGCTTGGGCGCTACCTGTGACCGCCATTAACGTGTCACTGTAAAGAAACTGTATAGCACCACCCCTCCTCTGCGGTTCCGCCGATCTTTCTCATAGGTTCCTCATAGATGTGGCGTAACTTTCTTTAGAGAACAGGAAAAGCGGCGCTCACCGCAGCGTATGCGCGCCGCGCGGAGGAAATAAACATGGCAGACTATCCCCAGAACCTCGCCCCACCATCGAACATCTTGCCGCCGCGCGTCCAACCCGTCGCGCCGCCGCCGACGCCGCGCAAAGCCGCCCTGATGGAGCGCGTGGCACGGCTGCGGCGGCAAGTCGTCCTCAGCAGCATCGTCGCCTTCGCCGTCGTGCTCGGCTTCGTCAGTGGCGCATGGCAAAGCGTCGGGGGGTGGGTGGCACAGCAGTTCGTCACCACGACCACCGCGCAACAGTCAGATGATGGCAACAATTTTTTCAATCAAGGCGACAACAATTCTGGAGGCAGCAATGTGGGATCATCGGGCGGTGGCGCTCCGGTCTCCGGCTCCGGCGGCTCCTAACTATACGACGCCAGCAGGCTTTGCTGGCGCGACCTGGGCGGCGATGGGGACGACGCTGCACCTCATCGCCCCCGTCGCTCAGCTTGAATTGGCCCAAACACACGCCCAAGCCTGCTTCGCCACGTGGGAAGCCACCCTCAGCCGCTTTCGCCCCACGAGCGAGCTCAGCCAACTCAATCAGCAATCCGGCTCCACCGTTCCCGTCAGCAAGCTCCTGTGGGATGTCCTGGCGACCGCGCTGGCGGCAGCCCGCGCCTCGCATGGCATCTACGATCCCACCTTGGGGCGCGGCATGCTCAGCATCGGCTATGACCGCACCTTCAGTGAAATCGCCGGGCTGACGCTCACAGCGCCCGGACAATTCCCCGTGCTGGGGGGCGCATGGCGGGGCATTCAGATGGACGCGACCCAGCGCACCGTGACATTGCCAGCGGGGGCCATGCTCGACTTCGGTGGCATTGCCAAAGGCATGGCCGTCGATGCCGCGCTGGCGGAGCTCACCCAGGTGGTCAGCGGTCCCGTTCTTCTCAATGCTGGGGGCGATCTGGCGACCATCGGCCCCCCACCAGATGGTGCTTGGTCCGTCGCCATCCCTGGCGCGGGCATCCCTGGGGCCATCGCGCTGCGGGGCGGGGCCATGGCGACATCCAGCATCGGCCAGCGAGCATGGCAACAGGGGCAGACCCCGCGCCATCACCTGCTGGACCCGCGCACAGGTGCCCCCGTCGCGAATGGCGTATGGGCCACCACGGTGGCCACCCAAAGCTGTGCCCAGGCTGAGGTCGCCGCCAAAGTCGCCTTGATCCTGGGCGAGGAAGCTGGTGCGGCATTCCTGACCCGCTGGGGCATCGCGGGCAGTTTCCTAATGACCGATGGCCGCCACGTCACAACCGCAGGCTGGCCCACCGAGGAGGTATGATATGAGTTTCTGGCAAGCAGTCACCTGGGAAACCGCCCGCGCCAGTGGGATGGTCGCCTATCTGCTCATCACCCTTTCAGTGGCGGTGGGGCTGGCACTGACTCAGCAAATCCAATCCGCCCGCTGGCCGCGCATGCTCAACACCGAGATGCATAATTTTCTGGCGCTCGTTGGTTTGGTCTTCATCGGCGTGCATGTGGTGGCCGTCTTGGTCGATCCATTCACCCACTTTGGCATCAGCGCGGTGCTGGTCCCGTTCATCAGCACCTATCGTCCGGTGTGGATGGGCCTGGGCATCGTCTCATTGTATCTGGGCTTCGCCATCCTCATCAGCACGTGGCTGCGCCCACGGATCGGCTATGCATGGTGGCGGCGCATCCACGTGTTGACGCTGCTGGGCTACATCGGCGTGACGCTGCACGGCATCGGCAGTGGCACCGACACGCGCACGTGGTGGGCCGCACTCATCTATGTTGCCAGCGTGGCGGGCATCGGCGCATTGCTCATCATGCGCCTGCTCATCCCAGCGACGGCCCGCGCCAAACGGCATCCGGTGATCGCTGGGCTGGTGGGGCTGGGCATCGCGGCACTGGCTGTGTGGGCCATCGCTGGCCCCGCGCAAGCGGATTGGGGCACCCATGCCAGCGGCATCGCCCTCGCCGCCACCACCATTCAGGGCAACACGACCGCCGCCAACACCACGGACCCCTATGCGCAGGGCTTCGCGGATACCTTCACTGGCACACTGGCGCAATCCGCCCCTGATGGCGCGGGCAACGTCACCCTCACCCTCACCATGCACCTCGGAACGCTCTCGACGAACACCGTGGGGGTCAATTTGCAAGCGCAACAGACCGCCAATGGCCTCGGCATCAATGCGGGGACGGTCGTGTTGGCCACGGACGCGAACGCGCACCTCTATCAGGGCGACATCACAGCGATCTCGGGCGACCGCACCTGGCACATCACGGCGACGGTCAGCCATGGCAAGACGCAACTGCATGTCACCATTACCCTCGTCTTGCAGAGCAACAGCACCATCAGTGGCAGCGTGAGCGGGTCCACCGCCAATTGAGCGCCGCTCAGCCCACGTCGGCCATCACATCGATGGGGAAAGCCCCCACCGGAATCTCCCCCACAACGCGCAATTGCTGGTGATCAATGACGCTCACCATATTCGACCCCTCGTTGGCAACGAAGAGCCAACGGCCATCTGGGCTGGCCGCCACGCCATGTGGCCCGCTGCCGGTGAGGATGGTGGCCCGTGGCCGCATCGTTGTGGCATCCACCAAGGTCACGCTGCCCCCACGGTTATTCGCCACCAGCACCTCATTCGTCCCCGGCACCCAACGCACCAGCGCCGGGCGAGCCCCCACCGCCGCCACCCCACTCAATTGCCACGTCGCCGTATCGAATGCCACCAGATGATCGAAGGTCTCATCGCTGAAATAGCCATGCTTGCCATCGGGTGCCAGCGTCAACCCATAGGGCGCGGAGCCCCCCGTCACCAGCACCCGGTGCGTCACTTGACGGGTGGTCGTGTCGATGCCCAGCACTACCCCCCCACTGACACAAGCGACATAGAGCGTCTTCCCATCCGGTGAGATGGCGATGCCGTGCGGTTCATTCGAGGTGGTAATGATGCCCACCTGCTGATAGGTGTGGGCATCCACGATGGTCACTTGCGCGCCGCCAAAGTCACTAATATACGCCGTGGCGCCATCAGGGCTGAAGACCGCATGCACGGGCGCGGGACCCGCCGGAGCCGACGCGACCACGCGCCCCGTCTGGCGGTCAACCACCCAGGCATTGTAGCCACCAGAGTTGAGCACCCACAGATAGCGTCCCCCTGGTTGCTCGGCCAACCCATGCGGTCCGCCCCCCAGCACCAGGGTCGTCCGCCCCAACAGCCCCAGCGAGCCGCCCTGAAAATTGGTCACGGCGATGGCATATCCCTTGAGGAAAGCGGGCAAGGGATATGCCGGGGCAATGCCCACAGTGGGCGTCGCAAAGGGGGGTGACATGCGACCAGCCGCTGGCCAACGTAACACCACCACCACTACCGCAGCTAAGATGATGGCACCGAGGCCATACCACCGCAGCCGACTGCGCAACCCACCCAATGTTCCCATGACCATTTTTCCTTCTCACCACGGACACGGCACGACCGTCACTTCGAATGGCTTGACACGTGACCATTCGGGGGTAGTTTTTCTGCTATTATCTCTGACGTCAGCTTTTCTGACAAGGTTCCTGGTAGCTGATCTTCTAGCTTATATCCGATGGCTATAGGAATGATCGACAACATACGGAGGTATCGCCATACTAGAGGGGTATAATCCTTCGTCGATCGTCCCGATGCCGCCCCTGACGAAGCGATCAGCCATTTCATCCCAAATCCTATGCCCACGCCATGGGGACATCGGCACTCCTACGCAGTGGCGACCCCAGCCGCACTGGCGCTATAATGAAGACAGTCACGCGCAAAATGCCACAGTTGGGGCGCCGCCCCATAGAGGATACTCCCCCATGACGATCATTCCTTTCGCCTTCTATCTGGTCATGGTAGAATTAGCGGTCGGTGCTTTCTTGACGATGTATGCGCTGGATGTGCGCAATGACTCGGCCATCAATTTCTTTCGCACCCAAGGGGTCATCTATTTCTTCTTGTTTTCGGTGTTGGCATGGGCGACCCAAAATGGTTTTGCCACCCCCCACCAACTGCAACTCGACGGCTTCAAGCTGGATTATTCGTGGCTGAACCGCCAGCCACCTCTGCTGGGCTGGTTTCTCATCGCGCAGATTCCCTACAACGTCGCGTTGTGGTTCAATTCGCGCATCGGTCGGTTGGTCTTTGGTGGCATCACGGCGGCGCTCGGCTTGGCGACGCTCTTTGTGGACGGCATGGGCATGCGCCCCATCGCGGCGGCCTGGGGTGGCGGATTCTTCACCGTGTCGGCGTTCCTGCTGGGGGCGCTGGCCCTGGGTGGCGTCAGCACCGCGATGTTGCTCGGCCACTGGTATCTCAACACTCCCACCGCCAGCGGCAAACCCCTGGAATTCGCCACCTGGCTGACCATCGGCGGCATCGCCTTGCAGGTCGTCTGTGGATTGCTCACCGGACCCACCACCTACACCCATCCAGCAACGACGGCCATTGCGCCGCCACCTGCTGCCGCGAGCATCACCATCGACAAGACCCTCCATACACAAGGAGTGATTTCCGCCGCAACGGTGCCGCCCAGCCCAGTCGGGACGCCCAGTCCAGTCGGGACGCCGACCCCACCCAAATCATCGGTGCCATCTGGCGTCACCTTCCCCACCCCGGTGCTGATTTTGCTGCAATACATCTTGGGGTTGGGCGTGCCGCTGGGCCTCAGCATCTTGGCGCTGCGGCTGGAACGTGACCGCTCCTTCCAATCCGCCACGGGGATGCTTTACATCGCGGTCGTCTTTACCTTCTTTGGCGAGATCCTGGCGCGCGGCCTCTTCCTGCGACCGCTGGCCTGAGGCACTGGCCAGATGGTCATTCCGCTGTTTTCACGAAAAACGGGCTGTTCCGCCAAGGCCCTGGCACGGATGGCCGATCACGCGACCCAGTTACCCGGCTTGACCAGCGGCGTACAATGGGGGAGCACTCACCGATATTCGTGGCCCACGCCGCTGTGCTGATGAAGGGTTTGCGCTCATGGACCAGACTGACGCCCAACCACATCGCGACTTTTCCACCCACCCGGCGAATCGCATCGAAGCTTCTTCGCCAGCGCAAGACTTGCCTGCCTTGCAGAGCATCTTTCAACGGGTGCTCACGCGCAAACCAACCCATGCCCCCTTCGCGGGCAAGCGGCTTGGGCGCGAAGAGGTCGAACGCATCATCACCATCGCACTCGAAACTGGTGGAACGAAGGGTGTGGACCTGCGTGGCACTGACCTGCGAGGGGTCGACCTGTCACATTTCAATCTGGCCAACGCCCTCCTCGGCGATGATGACCCCCTGGCAACGGACGCCGAACGGCAGGCCAGCGCAGCCCGCCTGGATGGCGCAAATCTGGCTGGGGCCAGCTTGGCCGGGGCAACCGCGTTGGGCGTCTCGCTAGAGGGCGCGAATCTGCGTGCGGCGAATCTGCGCGGCGCGAACCTGATGGGCGCGAATCTGGCTGGGGCCTATTTGATCGAGGCGGATCTCGCGGGGGCGCGTCTGACCGAGGCCATCTTCACCGACACCCAATGCACGGGGGCGCGCTTCGATGATGCCGTGGTGGTTGGCGCGAAACTGCTGCGCGCGAATCTGTCGAGCGCCCATTTCGAGGGAACTGACCTTGGGTTGGCTCATATGACAGGTGCCGATTTACGCCAGGCCTATTGCGACGAACACACCTATCTGGGTGGCGCGCTGCTGGGCGGGGCGCAGCTCGATGGTCTGCGACTGCGCGGCACCGACCTCACCGTGTTGGATTGGGGAGCGGTCCGCACTTTTGGCGAAGAAAGCGACGCGGTGGGCGCCCCCCTCCCAGCGAAGCCGAATGGCTTTCGCCTCGCCGCGCGGGTCTATCGACGCATCGGCCTGGCCTTGCGTGCGCAAGGCATGACCACCGAAGGCAATCGCTTCACCGCCCGCGCCCGTCTGATGGAAGAACGCGCGCTCTGGCACGAGGTCGCGCTGCGCTGGCAAGCGCGCCGCGCTCTCCCCGCGCTTGGCGCGCTGGGGCGGTGGAGCGGTGGGGCGGTGCAGGGGCTGGCGACAGGCTATGGCGAACACCCATCCCGCGCCATCGCCTGGGGGTTGGGGATGCTGGTGCTCTTCGCGCTGCTTTTCATGGCGGTGATCCCCGGGCAAATCAGCCTGGGCACGGCCCTGGTGACGAGTGGCGGCGCGCTGCTGGGGCGCGGCTACGTCACGGTGCCGCAATTGCTGCTCACCCCTGGCTGGCCCGCCGCGCTGGCCCTGATCGAGTCGGCCATCGGCACCACCCTTGAACTCCTCTTCGTCCTCGCACTCGCTCGCAAAACGCTGGGGTAACTTTTGCAACCCCACACCAGCAAGAAACGGCCCCCACTCCAGCATATGCCAGAGCAGTGGCCGTTTCAATTGAGCGTTTGTGCCTACTCGCCGCCCTTGTCTTTCTTATCGGTGCGGGTAGTCGAGCCCCCTTTACGGCCAATCTGTGAATAAAAGTCCGAGCCATATTTGCGCTTGGTGGTCTCACCGCCGCGCCGCCCAATCTGGGCATAGAACTCCGGACCGCGTCGTTCTTTCACCGTCTGACCGCCACGCTTGCCGATCTGGGCAAAAAAGTCGACACCATACTTGTCGCGCACAGCTTGACCGCCATGCTTAGCGGGTTCGGCAACGGGTGTTGCCACGGGGGGGGGTGGGGCAGCAGCTTTCGTCGCTGCGGACGTCGTGGAAGGTTTCTTGGTCGCCATAGGAATGGCTCCTTTCACAAAGTGCGGTGTTCTGACTATTTACAAGTGCAATAGTTCACCGAACACCCGTTTGTTTCCTTACAGTATACGGTCAACTGATTACGATTCCTATTACAACCAAGCGCCTAGCGGGCCGAAAATTGGCATTCTTTGTGTGGTTTGTCCTGTTTGGGCCTCCTTGCGTGTTACATTCTATCGCACTTCAACGTATTTACAGTCAGAACCATCGCAAGCGCCACTCTGAGCACTGGGAGCCATACATGCTGCGCGAAACCTCGATTGTCATTGCACCACAAGTGCAACCAAGCGCCCCAGCCAGCGCTGAGGCCCCCCCAGCGATCTCGCTGGTCATCCCTGTGTATAACGAATGCGAGAGCGTCCGCCCGCTCTATGAAGGCATCGTTGCCAGCATGGAAAGCACGGGCGAAACCTTCGAGATCGTGTATGTCGATGATGGCAGCACGGATGGTTCATTCGAGGCCCTCAAAGCCCTGCACGCAGCAGACCCGCGCGTGCACGTCATTCGTTTCCGGCGCAACTTTGGCAAATCTCCGGCGCTCCTTGCGGGCTTCAGCCATTCGCGGGGCGACATCATCTTCACGATGGATGCCGATCTGCAAGACGACCCAGCAGAGATTCCCCAGTTCCTTGAGCAGATTCGCGTGGGCTACGATCTCGTTTCCGGCTGGAAGTTCCCACGGCTTGACCCCATCAGCAAAACGTTCCCTTCCAAAATCTTCAACACCATTGTCAGTTCCACCACTGGCGTGCACTTGCACGACATGAATTGTGGCTTCAAGGCTTATCGCCGCGAGTTGATCGACGAATTGAAACTCTATGGCGAATTGCACCGCTTCATTCCCGTCATGGCCAAATGGCGCGGCTTCAGCATCACCGAAGTGAAGGTCAAGCACCATCCCCGCCAGTTTGGCAAATCGAAGTTCGGCGCGAAACGGTTTCTGCGCGGCTTCCTCGACTTGGTGACGGTGCTGTTCCTCACCAGTTACATCCGCACCCCACTGCGGCTGTTTGGCCCCGTCGGCATCGTTTCGTTCTTACTGGGTTTCGGCATCGATGCCTGGGTCGTGGCCAACCGCTTCGTGGCGAACGATCCCATCCGCAACCACCCGATCGTCTTCCTGGGCATTCTGCTCATGATTGTGGGCGTCCAGTTCATCCTCTCGGGCTTGCAAAGCGAGATGATCCGTCACTTCAACTTCAATCAGCGCGACGAATTCAGCGTCAAGCAGGTCCTCGATTGATCGCTCGGTTGCAACCATGGCTCAGCCAGGCGCTGGCATTTGCCCGCCAGCCAGGGGTGAAGCGCGCCATCCGCATCGGGGTGGTCGCCATCATCGTCCTGTTCGTCGGACGGACACTGCTCACCAGTTGGTCGGGCATCGCCCAGCATCATTGGCACATCAACTGGCTCTTACTTTTCCTGGGGTTCATCCTGCTCGTCGCGCAAGAGATCTCCTATGGCGTCATCTGGGGCGCGATCTTGCAACGGTTGGGCTATGCCCTGCCCATGCACATCACCCTCCGCATCTATCTAGCGGCGGAGTTCGTGCGCTACATCCCCGGCAATGTCTGGCATGTGCTGGCGCGCGTCTCGTGGGCCGAACGCGAGGGCGTGCCCAAATCCTTTGGCTTCGCCAGCATGACGGTCGAATTAGCGACGAAGATCGCCACAGC
>JACDGC010000086.1:0-1277 GCA_013815535.1 Ktedonobacterales bacterium | reverse complement strand
CGCCACAGCGGCCCTGGCTTTTGCCCTCAGCTTGCTCTGGTGGGGCAACCTGCATGCCCTGAATGGAGCAGGCAAACTCGCCACCCTTTCCCTCGGCATCATCGCGGTGCCTTTGCTCCTGGTTGGTCTGCACCCGCGCCTGCTTGAATGGGGCCTCAACCGTGGCTTGCGGTTGCTGAAGCGCCCACCCATCACGCTGCACCTGACCTATCGCGACATCGGCAAAGTGACGTTGGGCTGGCTGGCAAGTTGGCTCATTGGGGGCTTAGGCTTCTGGCTGGCGGTGGCGGCAGTGTATCCATTGCCAGCTACGCCCACCATCGCGCTCATCTGTGTGGGCATCTATGCGCTGGGGTGGGATATCGGCTTCCTCAGCTTCATCACGCCAAGCGGGCTCTTCTTTCGTGAAGGCGCGGTGGCCCTGCTCCTGCATCTGAGCGGTCTGGTGCCCGATCTCGCGCTGGGCGGCGTCATCGCTCTGCTGGCCTCGCGCTTGCTCCCCACCCTGGCCGAACTCCTGAGCGTTGGCGCAGCCTATGGTCTGACGCGTGGCCAGGGCAAGGACGCTTCTTCAGCTTCGGCGGTCGCCCGCTCTCGCTCTTGACAGACGTCTTATATTAAAGATGATCATCGCCACCGCCCCTCACTTTCACCATCGCCTCCTCTCCGAATTTGTGCGCGATGATTGGCAGGATATTTACTATGACCCTCTCACCTTCCTTCGCCCTGCCCATCACTGACACGAGCGGCAATGGAGCCGCCCTTGATGTGACGCCCTGGCGCTTGACCGGGGCCATTCAGTTCCTCCGGCTCACCGTTGCCGATGCCAGTCTGCGTGCGCGCGATGAAGCGCAACACTATGACCAGACATCCAGCGAGCATTGGTTCGCGCGTGGCCGTGCCCATGGCTACCACGAGGCGGCTTATGCGCTCCGCAGTTGGGTGCATCCCACGCAGCACGACGCCGTATTACGACGTTTAGAGCATCGCTTGCATCTGGCCCTCATCAGCCGCGACCAAGGTGATGCCCCCCATGATGCCACTCCCGCAGACCGCCGTGCCTTCCAAAGCGCGCGGGCCTGGGCGCTGCGGTGGGCCATCGCCCAAGTAGGAGAACTCGACGCCCATGCGCTGGCCTGGTCATAACCAAGCCAGCGTCGGCCACAGGAAATTCACCACTTGCCCCGGTGGGCGCGCCCGACGGACGACCAACATCTGTCGGGCATGCCCATCGTGGCGCCCCAATGCCAATATCGTCAACTCGCGTTCCCAAAGCG
>JACDGC010000085.1 GCA_013815535.1 Ktedonobacterales bacterium | reverse complement strand
ATGAAGAGGTGGTAGTCGTCGAGCGTCATCTCGGCCAATGGCTTGATGGGATATCCCAAATGGTCGGGATGGGGGCACGCCCGCGCATCCCCCGCACCACGGCCCAGCAACAGCACTGGCGGAGCCACAACCTCGATGACGTCACCATCTGGTGAGGCCTCAATGGCCACACGACACAGCCCCCGCTCCAGAAACCACTCTATCAGATCTGGGGGGGTCAGCGCCGCCGTGGTCGCGGTGAGATATGATGCTTGAATATCAAGATGGTCACCCATAATCCCTATTACTCCTATGTAATTTGCAGTATGTCATATGCGCACGCGGTTCGACATATACGCAATCATTCCGTAAGCATTAACGGGTATGCTGGGAAAGACCAGTTGACGGCAATGAGAAAGTCACATCCTTTCCGCACTCGTTTAAGGAGCACCATCATGACGGATAGATCATCACACCGCGTGCAGCAAACACCACGTTGGCCCGTATTTGTAGGGGTGCTCATCGCAGCCCTCATCGTCGATGGCGGATTGCTGGTGCGGTTTCCCTATGTGCGGGGCAACGTGCTCATTCTCTGCCTGGCACTCTTGACGCCACTGCTGCTCGGCCTCACCGTGGGGCTGATGGCGGCTGGCATCGGCGCGCGGCTGCCACACGCGCTCACCTTAGGCTTGCGCAGCGCACTGGTGCTCTTCATTTTGGCGGATGTCGTCGTCTTCGTGGGGCCACTGTTCGTGGGTGGGGAAGTTGGGCACGATACCACCCCCCTGTTTGTGGTGGCAGCCACAGCTACCACGGCGCCTGCCGCGACCGCTGCGCCCACGCCAGCATCGGCAGGCCCTTTGACCTATACCTTTAGCCCCACGCCGGGTGAGGGTGGCACCACCGGGCAAGCGATCCTGGGGACGATCGCGGGCGGCAAATTGCAATTGCATTTACAAGGCTTCCACACCAATAATGGACCCAATCTGCACGTTTTTCTCTCGCGCTCTTCGCAGCCAACCACCGACGCCAAAGTGCGCGATGGTTACGACTTGGGCTCCCTGACAGCGACTGAAGGAGACAAGAATTATGCCGTTCCCCCCAACGTCGCTATCACCACGATTCAGTCAGTCGTGATCTACTGTGAATCGTTCAATGCCCTCTTTGGATATGCCAGACGCGCCGCGCCGTGAGCGGTGCAAGAGACTCATAAACGCGTAACGTGCGTGCTGCCGTGGCCTCCCAGGTAAACTGGGCCGCGCGTGCGCTGCCACGGCGCGTCAGTTCCTCGCGCAGTGAAGGGGCATTCAGCACCTGCACCAGCGCGTGAGCAATGGCCGCTGGATCGGCAGGTGCCACCACCAACGCCGCATCACCCGCGACCTCGGGCAGCGCCCCCCCATCACTGATGATCACCGGCACCCCACAGCGCATGGCCTCTAAGGTGGGCAGACCAAAACCCTCGGTATGCGAGAGTTGGGCCACAACGCCAGCCAGGCTATAGAGTGCGGGCAAGTCACCATCCGCCACGTTATCAATAATCCGCACCCACGCACTCACCCCATGCGCTGTGATGCTGGCGTGGATGTCCTCCGCCAGCCAGCCGTGCCGTCCCGCAATGACAAGCTGCTGCGGCCCACCCGCCATCCGCCGTGCCTGCGCAAAGGCGCGAATCAACGCTGGGTAGTTCTTGCGCGGCTCCAGCGTCCCCACCGAGAGGATGAACGCATCCGCCAAACCGAACCGCTCTGACACCGCACGCAGCCGCGCCGGATCGGTGACGGGGGCAAAACGCGCGCCCACACCGAGCGGGATCGCGGTGACGCGCTCGGGCGGCACCCCAGGCAGCCAGCGCAGCAAGGTGGTGCGGGTATGCTCCGACACGGTGATGATGGCATCCGCCGCCAGCACCGCGCGGCGCACCGCCTGCGTCAGATAAGCGACCAGCGACGGCACGGCACATTCGGGATGTGTGACAAAAGCGAGATCATGAATGGTGACGACGCGACGCATCCGCGTCGGTGGTAAGGTGAAATCGAGCGCGTGAAAGATCTGCGCAGCGCCCGCCAGCCACTCTATGCGCAGGGGGATGTGGGCGCGCTGCCACAGTTGGGTCAATCGCCGCTCGCCGATCGGCGTAATGCGTAACCGCACATTGGCCCCCATCGGCAGATCATGGATGACATCGCTGCCAGGTGCGACATCCTGCGCCGAAAAGAGGGTGTACCCATTGATCGAATCGATGCGCGCCAAGGCCGCCACCAATTCGCGCGCATAGCGGCCAATCCCCGCCGTTTGTGCGATGGCGGGCGTATAGTCGATGGCAATCTGCATCCAGGCATCCTTGGCGCGCTATTTTCCCCTGCATCTATTGTACAATGGCTGGGAATGGGTTACGCGCGCCACGCTCACCCGCTGACGCACGAGGCTCAACCAGGACGGCGCGTGAAACGCACAGCCAGTGGGAGATGAGAATCATGCAATCGGGAAATGCGCTGCCCCAGGGGCGCGTCGTGCGCGCACGCTTCACCAGCCAGGCATTGGCGGGGAATCCCCTCGGCGACCCCACGGAACGCGAATTGGTGGTCTATCTGCCGCCGGGATATGACGATGCCACACAAGCGGAGCGCCGCTACCCAGTCATCTTCGTCCTGACGGGCTATATGGGCAGTGGCGTGCAGTTCCTGAACTGGTCTGCCTTTACGAAGACCCTGCCACAGCAGCTCGATGAATTGGCCGCACGCGAAAACGACAGCGGCGCGGTCATCGCCGTCTTCCCCGATTGCTTCACGGCCTATGGCGGCAGCCAATACATCAATTCGAGCGCGGTGGGCAACTATGACGACTATCTGCTAGAGTTGGCCCGCCATGTAGACGCCACCTATCGCACCCACGGTGACGGCGGACGCGGCATCTGTGGGCACTCTAGCGGCGGCTATGGCGCGCTGATCGGCGGCATGCGCCATCCCGAGGTCTGGAATGCCGTCGGATGCCGCAGCGGCGACATGGGCTTCGATCTGTGCTATCTGCGCGACATGCCCGCGCTCTGCAACGCCAGCCAGCGCACCGAGGGCGACCTGGCGCGCCTGTTGAGCGAGATTCTGGCGAAGGAGCGCAAAAGTGGCGATGATTTCGCGGCACTCAGCATGCTGGCAATGGCAGCGTGCTATGCCCCCAACCCTGCGGCACAGCCCCTCCCCTTCGACATCCCGGTGGATCTGGCAACATGCGCCATCATTCCGGCGGTGTGGGCACGCTGGCTGGCGCACGATCCCCTTGAATTGCTAGACCAAAGTGCGGTACAAGCCGCCCTGAGATCGCTGAAACTGCTCTACTTTGAATGCGGGCGACGCGATGAATATCTGCTGCACTTCGGCGCGCGTCGTCTCGACCGCAAATTGGCGGCCCTCGGCATTCCGCACACCTATGAAGAGAGCGATGATGGGCACTCTGGCACCGCGTACCGCTATCCCCTCGTCATCGCCAAGCTGGCGGCAGCGCTGGCACACTAGGGCCCAACCCCCTGGTTTGGTCCCCAGAAAAAGCGACACCCCTGGCATACCCATGCCAGGGGGTCATTTCATACCTAACGGGTATTCCGCCGATATTACCGCTCTTTTGGCGCGACTGCCACATTTGAAGCAGCGATCTCAGATTGAAACCGTCGCGTCTTGCCATTGGACAACCCCACCATGTGTGGAGGTGGGGACTGGATTCGAACCAGTACTCGACGTACGTTGGATCGTTGCGGTTGATGCAGCCGACGAGCGGCGGACCATACGGCCTACTGAGTCTGGATGAAGAATCTCAGTTTGTGGTAGGCCCCGTTTGCCTCTGCCAGTTGGGCTACCTGCCCATGAGATGGTGGGCAGGAAAGGATTCGAACCTTCACTGAAACGGTGACCCGATCAGTCTCAGTCTTACGATGAGTCTGTTCACCCACAGGTGAGTGTAGCACACCCGCCAATGCGGCGCAAGCTTAGCGGGCAAACAGATAGCCCAGCACCCGCTCGCCAATCTTTTGTTGGGTCACTTCGGCGTTGTTCGCTTCTTCACGGGCGAACTTTACCGCTTGCTGCAATTTCTCTACGCGACTGAGCAGTTCATTGACGCGTTGCGCGGGTAGCGCCCCCGAAAATTTGATCGTTGACCACGTGCCCTGCGCCACATCTTCATAATAGACATCGACCTGGGCGGGATGCTCTTTGGTGGCCTCGGCCTTGACGTGGTTGCGCGGGATCTTCTTGGTGCGCACCGTTTGAACGGCCGGGGTGGCATAGGTGTCGGCGCTGGCGTCATATTGCCACTCCTCAGAAGGATCGAGCACTGGCAGCTTGGCGACGAAGGTGTGCAGATCGATCAATTGTTTTTCAAGAAAGAGCAAATAGGTTGCGGGCACATCGCTCACAATAGTGCGGCCATCCACCACGACATCCGCTTTCGCGTGCGTGTTCGCCCAATCTTTCGTCGCGGTCGTGTCGAATAATTCGACCAGCGCGGCGGTCACGGTGCGAATGATCTCCTCGGCCCGCACCTGCACCCGCGTCGATTCGGGCGGCAGTTGTTCGCCTTCCTCATCACGGGGGCGATAGGTGCGCGAGATGCCCGTCAGCAGCGCCGTTTTTTGCACCTGTTGATGAGCATCCGTCAAGGTCTGAAATGCGCCAGTCTTCACGCCTTTTTCGATGGCGATGATCTGATTCAATTTTGGCATAACAATTTTCCCCTTCTTCATTGAGCAAGCAACAACAGTTTAGCATGTGGGTGAGCACATCACAATAGCCTGAGTTACACAATCCAAGACAGCATAGGGATGGCGCACCCACTATTTGCTTTTTGTGTGGGTGCGCCAGCGGCTAAGACTACCAGCCCTCGGTCGCGGCTTCGAGATGCTCGAAGCCGTCCAAGACAAAATATGTCTCGTGGAAGGCAAAGGGGCGCGCCGTGGCACGGGAGGCGTCCGTGATGGTGAAAGGCTGATGCAACTCAGGATGGCTGAGGGCATATTCCAGTTCACCGGGCGAAGAGAAGATGCCTGCGCCAAAGGGGCGCACTTTCCCTTCGTCACGAATCAGCCCAAATTCCAGGGTGAACCACCAGAGATTTGAGATGACCAGCCGCTCTTCCTCCGTGGATGCGAGATATTTGCGCGTGATGCGATCAACGATATTCAGGTAACGTGGCAGGGTCATCCAGGCCAGGTGCCCAAAATATTCGTGAAACAGATCCGGCAGCGGCGTGAAAAGCAGGTCCTCGGGGATGCGGATGTAATCCGTCACGGGGAAATGGCGCAGACCCAAATGATTGAACCAATCCACCGGCTTCAGATATTCATCCTGCGCGTTGGCAAGCTGCCAGCCCACCAAACCATTGAGGCGTTCGCTCATCTGGTCTTGCACAGGCAGGCGCTCCAGATCGAGTTGCAGCCGCGTGAAGCCTTCCCAATACATCGCGGGGGCGATGTCTTTGAGCTTTGCCAACTGATGGTCGCACAGGCGACGCCATGTATCGTGATCGCGCTCCAGATACGAGCGTTGGGGGGCAACTTTCAAGTGAAAGTCGGTCTTGTGTGAATCTGTTGTCATGATTCTCCTCGGTTCGCCTACCCTTTCCTATGAAATGGCGTCATCGACATCTCAAAAAGGTACCACCATGCGAACACCCCGACACAACCTGCCAGGGGATAGATGTTCGACGTCACTGGCGAGACACCTTCGCGATACGACCATTTTCTCTGCTGTCGGCAGCGCAATAGGATCGCGTCAAACTACAGTATAGCATACGGCAGACACCCCGCCTGCCCAACAACGTACGCGCGTAGCTCCCCCGCTCGGCCCAAGATGGCACACAGGAAGCAAGCCACTTCACCCAATGGTGCAGCGCTTTTGTGTGCCATTTTGGCACAGATGTCCCCACCAGAGCCACGCACACGACATGGTGACAGCCACCTCGCGGCAGCACTGGTTGCTATCGCCGCAGCCCTTATCCAGCCAACATTGACATGCTTGCCTTCTTTTGTGACGTTTATCCAATTGTTTGCGTTTTGTCAAGTGGAATCAAGCTGAGGAGGGACGAATTTATGAGCACATTCGCCGTCAAAGTACGGCGCGTCACCGTGATGCCGCATCCCAATGCGGATCTGTTAGAGCTAGGTACCGTCGATGATTACCACGTGGTCATCGCGAAGGGGGCATTTGTGACGGGCGATCTGGCGGTCTACATCCCCGAGCAAGCGATTGTCCCCGCCAACCTCATCACCGCGATGGATCTCGTGGGCAAGCTGGCAGGCGCGGACAAAAATCGCGTGCGCGCCATCAAGTTGCGCGGGGAATTGTCGCAAGGTTTACTCTATCGCCCAGATCCCTGGCCAGCCGCCTGGGTCGAAGGCACGGAGGTCAGCACTGAACTTGCCATCACCAAATGGGAGCCGCCCATCCCCCTGGCGATGGCGGGCGATGTGGCGCGGGCCCCCTTTGGGACGATCTTTCGCACCTACACTGACATCGAGAACGTGAAAACATTCCCCCATGTCTTGCAGGACGGCGAAGAGGTGGTGATGACCGAGAAGCTCCACGGCACTTGCTTCGTCAGTGGTTTGCTGAACGGCGAGTCCGTGGTTTCCTCCAAAGGTATCGCGGGGAATAGCCTGATCCTGCGTGAGAGCGCGAACAACGTCTACTGGCGTGCCGCCCACCAGGAGGGAATCTTCGAGAAGCTGGCAGCGTATCTGGCCGCGACGAACCAAACACAGGCGATGCTCTTTGGCGAGGTCTTGGGCGTGCAGGATCTGAAATATGGCTTCGTCAATGGTTCGCTGGGCTTTCGCGCCTTCGATCTCTACACCGCCGATGGTTTTGCGGAGTATGACGACTTCGTGGCATTCTGCACAACCTACGCCGTGCCTCAGGTGCCGCTGCTCTATCGCGGCCCTTTCAGCCGCGCGGTGATGTTAGCGCACACCGTTGGCCAATCGACGCTCGCCACCCATCTGCGCGAGGGGGTGGTCATCCGCCCCATCCACGAGCGCGATGAGTTAGACATCGGGCGCGTGATCCTCAAGTCCGTTTCAGGCGAGTATCTGACGCGCAAAAACGCGACCGAGACGCAATGACCCATGGGATGATAGAGTACGCTATCATCCCATTCGCATAGGAGGCGCAACGATGGCGCTCTTAGGCATCGATCTCGGGACCAGTTCCGTCAAAGTCATCGTCCTGGGGGAAGATGGCCAGACGCGGGGGGCGGGCCGCGCGAACTATCCATTGTTGACGCCGCAGCCAGGCTGGGCGGAAGGTCTGCCCCAGCAGTGGTGGCAGGCAACGGTGACGGCCACCCACGCCGCCCTCGCGGAGGCGGCCCCGGCAGACATCACCGCCATTGGCCTCGCTGGGCAGATGCACGGGGTGGTAATGGTGGGGGGAGATGGCACGCCACTGCGGCCAGCGATCATCTGGGCGGATGCGCGGGCCACCGCTGAGGTCGGGCGCTATGCCAGCCTGCCCGCGCCCCTGCGAGCGTCACTGGCGAATCCCCTGGTGCCAGGGATGATGGGGCCGCTCTTGCTGTGGCTGCGCGACCACGAGCCGGCGGTCTATGCAGCCACGCGCTGGGCGCTGTCGCCCAAAGATTGGCTGCGCATGAGGCTGACGGGCATCGCGGCGAGCGAGCCCAGCGATGCATCAGCGACCCTGCTATATGACATCCCACGGGACCGATGGGCGGATGCGGTCATCACCGCGCTGGGCCTCCGGCGGGCGTTGTTCCCCGACCTGCGCCCATCGGCCACGGTGGCGGGTTCCCTGGGCCAGCACGCCGCCTTGGACTTGGGGTTGCCCATGGGCATTCCGGTCGCAATGGGGGGCGCAGACACCGCGTGCGCCGCGCTGGGAGGCGGGTTGCTGACCCCTGGCACGACGCAGGTGACGCTTGGCACGGGTGCGCAGATCATCCAATTGACGCAGCAGCCGCAGGCCGAGGCACTACCACGCACCCATCTCTATCGCACGGTGGCCGACAGTGGTTGGTATCACATGGCTGCGGTGCAAAATGGCGGGTTGGCGCTGGAATGGGTGCGGCGCACCCTGGGCGCGACGTGGGAGGAATTGTACGCCAGTGCCACAGGCATCGACCCCGGTGCCGCTGGCGTGATGTTCGTGCCTTACCTCACCCCTGAGCGCGGCAACACCCCCAGCACAATGGGCGGCACATGGGCGGGGCTGCGCCTTGATCACACACAGGCACATCTGCTGCATGCCGCGCTGGAAGGAGTCGCCTTCAGCATTCGCGCAGCGCTGGCAACACTACCGGGCAAAGGTGACGCACCGCTACGGCTCGCTGGCGGTGGCAGCGTCAATGCCCGCTGGCGGCAGATGTTGGCTGATATCTTGGCACGCCCATTGGCAGAGGTGGATGTGGCAGATGCCTCGGCGCGTGGTGCGGCGTTGCTGGCGGGCATGGCGACTGGGCAGTGGCCCCGTGAAGCCGACATGGCCCCGAGCGTCACCAGCATGACCCTCCCCGAGCCCAGCCGTGTCGCCGACTATGCTGACCTCTATCAGCGGCGACAGCCTTGACGAACCAGCACATGGCCAGCCCTAGGCGGCAAGCGATTGGAGATCGATGCGGCCCTGACGATTTTCGACGCGACGCGCATGGGCATGGTGCATGATGTTTTCGGCGACAGAGACCCAACGCTCGTTGGTTTGCACCGTCACTAGATATTCTTCGCCAACCGCTGAAGTTGGCTGAAACGCGCCATGCTTTTCAGGCGCAAAGATGCCCCACAGCACGCCCACGATGAAGCCCGCTAGCAGCCCCATGCTCCCGCCAACCAACACCCCCGCCCAGGCAGTCTGGGCGCTGAGAGCACTGTGGGGGATGCCCCCAAAGACGCCACGCCCAGCAAGCAGCCCAAAGAAGCCACCCAGCACGATGCCACCAACGATGCAGAGTTGGGCGATCGCATCCCACTCTAACCCGCTCGCGACGTGCTGCTCGTGCACCCCATCTGGGCCTTTTGTGCCTTCTTGCATTTCGCCCAGTTGAATGGCGCTCAACCGCTGGATGGCGACATCCATATCATGAATGGTAGAAAAATGTCCGACGACTGTTTGCATACTGTGGGGTGCTCCTCTCTTTCCTTACTTCAACATATACATCCAGCATACCACGTGCCAGGCGGTTGCGGAAACCTGACCCCCCAAAATAATGCCTTGCCCGCACTTTTCGCGCATATTTCCGCTGTGGGTCTGGGGCAAGTTGCCGGGCAAATTGTTGCCACGTCGCAATGTCATACGTTCATAGTGGAGAAGCAGCACTGCTGGCCTGAGGATTTGGCACGCGAGCAAGCATCATCTTGGCTTGGCAGATGCAAAGAGACAACCAAACTGGGGGAAGGAACGTCACTCCCCCGCACGGCATCATCTACCAACAGTCACATAAAATATTACGTGTCGAGTGATCAGGAGGTCCGGCGTGACCGCACAACGCACCAGCCCGAGCCGTCGGCTGCCACGGGTGAACGTCCCCACCAGTAGCGCCCACATGATGGCCATTTCCCCCGCCATGCGGCCACTGCATGAGCGGCACTGGCCACAGCGGCTAGGCGAGACCATCAGCGCCTTTGCAGGCAAGCGCATCCTCGTCATCGGCGACATGATCGCCGATGATTACATCATCGGTGCCGCCACGCGCATGTCGCGTGAAGCCCCTGTTCCGGTCATCAGCCAACGCGAGCGCTTCACCGTCCCTGGCGGCGCGATGAATCCCGCCGTAAACGCGCGTACCCTCGGTGCGGAGGTGCACGTAATGGGCATCATTGGGGCGGATGAAACCGGACGACGCCTGCGCCAACGGCTGAGTGAACTGGGCATCCACCATGACCTGCTCATTGAGGAGCCCAATCGCCCCACCAGCACCAAGATGCGGGTGATGGCCAACAACAGCCAGGGCGCGATGCAGCACGTGGCGCGCATCGACACCATCGACACCACCCCCCCCGAGGCCGCAACGCTGCAACGCATGGTCGATGGCCTGGCGACCCTCGTGCCCAATATGGATGGCATCGTCTTTTCCGACTATGACAATGGTCTGATGGTGCTGCCCATCATCGAAGAGACGCTCTTGATCGCGAAGCGCCACGGCTGCATCAGCGTCGCGGACGCCCACAGTGGCATGACGCGCTATCGCGGCGTGACGGCCATCACCCCCAACCAAGGCGAAGCCGAGGCGGAGTCAGGCATCAGCATCCGTGACCATGGCAGCTTGCAGCGGGCCGGGGCGCGACTGCTGGAAAATGTGAACGCGCAGGGGGTGCTCATCACGCGGGGGAGCGAAGGCATGAGCC